>NZ_SJUQ01000015.1:0-79003 GCF_004337045.1 Exiguobacterium sp. SH5S4 | reverse complement strand
AGCAGTTTGTCGTCGTCCATGCGTTGGCGGCGGAATTTCGTGAGCGAGGACGGGTTGATGACGCCGTCCTCCGGCGCGAGATCCAGGAAATACTTATAGGTGAGGTCGGTCCTCGCCCGTCTGACGAAATCGAACGATACGAGATCGTGGATGAGCCGTAGCTCGTCATCGGCAGGGATCAACAGATCGTAAAGCGCCGCATACGGGCTCGGCGGCATGTTCGGCAGGTCTGGCATCATCGGGATCGCCTCCAGGATGTGTAGTTATAGCCAGTTTAGTCCGAAACGGCAAGGACGTACAGCGTCGCCCCGAGGGCACGCCGACTCCCGGGGGAACAGCGGGCAAGGCGAGACCCAGCAGCGACATCGTCGCGATGCGGCTCGCTGACCGCCCCCAGGAAAGCGGCGTGCCGGACAGGGCGGCTCGAAGGGCAATGAAAGCAGATGAGCGTCATCCCATCCGGGACGACGCTCATCTGCTTAAAATCATTTGAAGTTTTTCAGTGCCCTCCTCGCGCGAGGAATGGCGTTTTATTATCCATCGGATTACTTACGGACTTGGATGAGCGACAAGTAACGGTCGATCATGTCGTGGTTGAAGTAGTCGTGGAAGTGGTCTTGCTTCAACGCTTGGATCGACTCATGGAACGTCGCCGGGAGCGACGAGATACCTTGGCTCTCGATCTGTTTCGCCGAGTACTCGAACAAGTCGTCCTCGTTCGGTGCCGACGGCTCGATCTTCTGCTCGATCCCTTCAAGACCGGCGTAGATGAGCGCCGCCAGTGCCAAGTACGGGTTCGCGCTCGGGTCGGGGTTACGGACCTCGACACGCGTCGAACTGCCGCGTGAAGCCGGGATGCGGATCATCGAGCTACGGTTCGACGGGCTCCAACAAATATTGACCGGTGCCTCGAACCCTGGGACGAGGCGCTCGTATGATTCTGGGAGCGGGTTCGTGAAGATGGCCGTCGCCCGGGCATGCTTCAAGATCCCTTCGATGAAGTGGCGGGCCGTGAGCGAGAGCCCGTAGTCAGACTTCGGCTCTTCAAAGGCGTTATCGACCGGGTTGCCATCTTTATCGTTGTTCCAGACCGAGATGTTCAAGTGCATCCCTGATCCGTTGACGTCACGGAGCGGTTTTGGCAAGAACGATACTTTTGCCCCTTTTTCCTGCGCCGCGAGCTGGACGACTTCCTTGAAAAACTGGATGTTGTCCGCC
Organism: Exiguobacterium sp. SH5S4; assembly: GCF_004337045.1. NCBI lineage: Bacteria > Bacillati > Bacillota > Bacilli > Caryophanales > Exiguobacterium > Exiguobacterium sp. SH5S4. Next base: position 77,785 of record NZ_SJUQ01000015.1, on the reverse strand, counting down.
GTGTGCAAGGCGGTGTCGTATTTGATACCGATCTCGTGTTGGGCCGGTGCGACCTCGTGGTGGACCGCTTCGATGTTGAAGCCGACCTCGCTCAAGCGGTTGGCGATATGTTGGCGTACTTCGTAGCCCTTATCTTCTGAACGTGTCGAGAAGTAACCGGCCTCGTCATAAAACTCGCCGTTTTCGTCAAAGATGAAGAATTCTGGTTCGGCCCCTACGAAGATGGAGTAACCGTCACGGGCAGCGCGCTCTAACGCGTCTTTCAACACGTTGCGCGGGTCGAACTCGTAACGTTCGCCGTCTGGTGTGCAGACGTCACAGAAGAAAGCGAGGATGCTCTCGTCACCGTCTTGTTCGTAGCGTGGTCGATCTAAATCCGGTCTCAAGAATAGGTCTGAGTTTTTGATAGAAGAAAAACCGGCGATTGACGAGCCGTCGAACATCGTCTTCCCTTCAAAAACTTCCGGCAACAACTTTGCAGAAAGAGTCAACAGCTTCAAGTCTCCGATCACGTCAGAGAAATACATGTGGATTTGCGTAATCCCTTTCTCTTGGACCGTTTTTTCAATCTCTTCTTGCTTCTTCCTATTGCCGTCCTTATCAGTTCCGAATAGATTTGCCATGATTCTTAAAAACCTCACTTAATTTATTTGACAGGTCATCACTGTCATGACGTACCATACGTACGCTTCTCCTTAAGTCATAACCTACTTTTTAAAAAGTTAAACCCCTATTCTTTCGATTTTAGCGTCTCGGCATCGATGAGCACGCTGCTCGGGAAGGAAGTGCGCGGCCCCGCTCGCGCGTTTGTTTTACTCGTGGCGGACCGCGTAGACCGTTGATGCTGCTATAAAAATCTGAGTTCGAAGTGGCTCATTCTCGTGACGCTTGGTATGATGGGTAGAGACTGAACAGAGAGGAAGAACGCTGTGAATATATTTATGACCGGTGCGACCGGATTTTTAGGAGGGCGGCTCGCCCGCGAACTGATTGCCCGAGGACACCGACTTTGCGTCTTGGCCCGAACGCCACAGAAAGTGACGGCGATGTTTACGAAGAGTGAACTTCGTTCGATTGACGTGCTCGCCGGTGATTTGACGGCTCCGCTCCTTGGAGCGGACGAGGCGTTTATCCAATCAAACGTTGATCAATTCGATTTGGTGCTCCACATGGCGGCGCTCGTCAAATTCGACGAAGAATTGCGCGAGGAGCTGTTCGATACGAACTTGACGGGGACGAGACAGGCCCTCGCTTTGACGAAGGCGTTGCACTGCCCCCGCTTCTTCCATGTCAGCACGGCCTACACGCTCGGGGCTCGTGAAGCAGGGGATGAGACGCTATATGCGACGGACCAACCGTTCCATAATCCGTATGAGGAGAGCAAGGCCCATGCCGAACGCGAAGTATGGGCGGCCCGACACGACCTCGCCGTCTCCATTTTCCGGCCGGCCATCATCGTCGGCGACTCGAAAACCGGGGAAGCCGACTCGAAGTTCACGATGTACGGTTACATGCGCGCCCTCGAGGTGTTCAAGCGCCGCCTCGAGCGTCGAGGTGCCCCGGCCGAACCGATCCGTCTGCTCGGCTCGGAGACCGGTACGTCTAACCTCGTGCCGGTCGATTACGTGGCCGACGTGTTGCTCGCCGCCATCGAGCACGCCCGCCCGAACATGATTTATAACGTGACGAACGATGCCCCGCCCCGGAACGAGACGATGCTCGAGTATATGAAGCAGGCGCTCGCGTTCCCGCATCTCAAGATCACCGAGACTCAATCCTCAAAGCTCAGCAACGTTGAGCACACGTTCAACGAGATGGTGAAAGTGTTCAATCCTTATTTAAATCGTAATATCGTCTTCAACGATCAAAATACGAAGCAACTTTTGGCCGATGCTGGCTATAAGCCGCTTGATTTGGATGAACGGTCGCTCCGCCGGATCGTCGATGCCTACTACGATACGAAGTGACATCAAAAAACGGACCTGACAAATTTGTCAGGTCCGTTTTTTTGATGTCACTCAACCTTTGTAGCAAACGAGAACGATTTTACCGTCCTGAATCTCACTTTCAAGTGATTCGACCATCTGCTTCGTCAACCCGAGGCTCTCGAGCTGGTCTAGGCGGTCATCCGAGTTTTTCGTGAATTTTGACACGAGTGATTCCCACATGCCTTTCTCGGTGATGCGGTAAGGCTGCACACCCGCTTCGGCAGCGAGTCGAATCGTCAATTCTTCATCTTTGGCAAATAAGTAAATGCTCTCATTGACGCATCCGCCCGACACCATTCCATTCACTTCATGGTCGACCGAAGTCATATCTGGCACAATTCTCGTTTCTAACATCTTTCATCCTCCTAAACATTCGCTTTCTAAAATCGAATAATATACTATTCCCGAAAAGTGAGTCATAAAACCCGATTGGACGAATCGTTTTATTAACAAGAGGTCAATGTATCGTGTAAGACCAATATTCGATTTCGAAGTGGTCGATGAGCCCTTGGATGCGCTGTCGCTCCCCGGCTTCGGTCTCCACCCCTTCCCGTCCGACTTTTATCCGGAACAGCTCGGGTTGCGAACTGAGCTTCGAGACTTTGTACCCGGCCTGTTGCAACAGGCCCGAAACGATTTCAAGTTTCTCGCGCTCAGGCGATTTGAACGTATGCGACACTTTCATAACATTCTCCCTTCCCCTTTTTCTCTGACGTATTGTATCATATCAACCGGGAAGTACCGCCGTGCTATCAAGTTTTCATTGATGATATAATAAGAACAATGAGACAAGGAGTGATTGAGATGCCGAGACAGGATATGAACACAATCATGCTCGACTATATGAATGAGAAAGAGGACTATGAGGCGTTCGCCGCCAAGCTGAAGTCGCTACTGAGCGAACTGTTGGACGATGCCGGGATCCAGTTCCACTCGATCGTCGCCCGAGCGAAAGAAGCCGAGAGCCTATATGCGAAACTGTCCCGCAAGCCGTACCAGTACCGGTCGCTGCGTGACGTCCAAGATTTGGCCGGGATCCGGATCGTCACTTATTTTCATGATGACGTCCGCGCCGTCGCCCATATTCTTGAAGAAGAGTTTCGAATCGACCGCGAGCAGTCGATCGACAAGTCGACGTTGCTCGACCCGAACGAGTTCGGATACCTGTCCGTCCATTACGTCGTCGGATTGAGCGATAAACGGCTCGCTCTCGGTGAATATCGCCGTTTTGAGGAGAAAGAGGCCGAGATCCAAGTCCGCTCGATCCTCCAGCACGCCTGGGCCGAGATCGAGCACGATTTAGGTTATAAGAATCCGAACGCGGTCCCACCGGAGATCAAGCGCAGCTTCAGCCGTGTCGCCGGACTGCTCGAGATCGCGGACTCGGAGTTCGTCAATATTCGCAAACAGTTGCGCACGTTCGAACAAGAGACGGTCGAACGGATCGTCGAGTCACCGGAAAAAGTCACGATCACCCGCGATAACTTGAACTACTATATCGCCAACGACGTCACCGTCGAGAAGCTTGATAACGCCATCTTCCAAAGCGACTGGCTGCTCGAGACCGACTTGTCGACCATCGTCGAGCTGACGCGCATGTTCCATTATGCCGAGATCCGAACGTTCCAAGATTTGAGGGATACGCTCGATCGTTACTTCAATCGAGCCGTTCAATGCGCGACGCTACTGCCGTCCTCGTTGCTGCCGCGTCAAGGGATGGGCGTCGTCTATGCTGTCCTCGCCAAACTGCTCGCGGAAGGCGATGATCAACAAATCGAATTCTTCTTCCGTCGGTTTTATCCGGACTTGAAGCATTACGACGAAATCATTCAAGAATTGCGTATCCAAGAAGAGCCATCATAACTTTACAGACTTCATGTTTTTGTTGTAGAATGTTTCTATGTACTGAAATATATGCAAATAATGATTTTTTATAGAAGGGACTTTCGAGGATGACAACACCTGTACACACGGCATCCCGTCGCCAGCTCGTCGCAGACGCTGAGCGTGGGATTCGCATGAACTACCGCGGAGTGAAAAAGAACCTCCGCTCGATGTTTTCGCAATACTTGACGCGTAACGAATTCTTCATCCTCCGATCGCTCTGTCAAAATAGTCCACAAATCGCCTCGGCTTTATCGAACGAGTTTCAATTCTCGGCCTCGATGATCACGGCCCTTGCTGATGAGTTGACGAAAAAAGGCTTGATCTCGCGCGAACGCAGCGAGCGCGACCGTCGTGTCGTCGAACTTCAAGCGACAGAGGAAGGCCGTGTCTTGTTCGAAACGCTCGAACACATGAAAATCGAATACTTGATGGACGTGTTCGACGATTTTTCAGACGAAGAATTGGTCCTTCTCTCGAAGTTGCTCGACCGCATGGACGCCTAAGGCGAACCAGACTTTATAGTGAATACGACTTAAAACAAGCAACAGGTCCCGAATCATCGGGACCTGTTGCTTGTTTTAGATATCAGATTCATTCACCTAGCCGCGCCTGATCGGCTGCCTGTTCACGCGCCCTCATCTTTTCATTCCATCTTCGGTGCTCTTCAAAAAATAAGTCTTGCTCATTATGGAGACGCATTTCTCTCATTTTCTTACTCAGTTCCCGTTTCTCTTTCACTGAGTCACGACCTAACACGAACTGCCAAATCAAATATATGCCGATCGCAAGTAGGAAACTGCCGCTGTCATTCCAACTCTCTCATAACTGATTAACCAAAAAATAATGGACAGTCCTACATTGGCGATGTGTTTTCTTTTTAGCACGCTCTGTTAAATCCCCCGTCAATTTATTCAATCAATTTTCCGACAGTTTATAATATATCAAAAAACTCGGGATGATTTTCATCCCGAGTTGAAAAATTGTGCTATTGCTTAACAATCGCCGTGACGACGATCCGGTCTCGATACCCATGTTCTGGGTCATAAGGACCCGCACACGTGATGAGTTGAAGACGAACCGATTGTGTCGCCGCGAAAATCGAGGCGAGCGGAACATCTTCGACCCGGTACCGTTCGACTGACACGACCTCATATTCGATCACTTGCTTGTTACGTTGGAGCGTCACCTGCTCTCCAAGTCGTATCTGATCAAGATTAGCGAAAATGGCCGGGCCTTGTAAATCGTCTAAATGTCCGGATAAGACGACGTTGCCTTTCGCTCCTGCTTTCGCCCCGTAACGATACCAGCCGACCTTGTCTGCTTCAGCCGGTGTGTCCATCCGGTCGTATCGGTCTTTACCGACCGGTTGGATGACAGTATCGACTTCAATAGACGGAATCTTCAGTCGTTCTGGAACGAACGTCTCGGTGTGAAAGGACTGACGATCGATTTCAGTAGCGGCCAACACGAGCGGTTCTGCGAATCCGACAGTTGAAAGTTTCGCATCTACGTCCGGGGCATCCGCTACTGGTGCTACCATGAGGAACGAGAACGTTCCGATCAAAAGTAGCTTAAGCGTCTTGTTTCTGACGACGAAAGACGTAGAAGCCAGCTGCTGCTGCGCCAAGTACTGCTGCTGCTAGCAACCAGTTCATTGAAGCTGTCTGAGCGAGACCGCCTTGACCAGTCTCAGGAGCTTCGGCCATTTCTCCACCATCAGCTGCGAGGAGTACTTCGAAAGCCGGTTCCCCTTCAAGAAGGCCGATTGCGAATGCCGTATAGTTTTTACCGCCTTCGAGGGCGACGCCGTCAAGCGCTTTTACGACGTCAGTCGCGCCAGCTGGGCGAACTTCAAGATCGTACGTTCCAGCATCGAGTGTACCGTAGTCACTGACTGCTTTGAACTCGAGGTTAGAGAAGAGTGGGTCTCCACCTTTTGGAGCTACATCGACTGCAGGTGCGTCAGGTGCGAAGTGAGCGACGCGGACTTTCGATTTGCCATCTTCAAAGTTGGCGTCATCTTCCATCGCTGCGATCTCGATGTTTGCAAGTTGACCGATCGCTGCCGCTGTGTAGAATTTACCAGCTTCGATTGAAAGGTCGGCTGCGACGACGACTGTCTCAGTGTCGCCTGCTGGTTTGATTTCGACGTTGTAGTCACCAGCCGGTAGTGTCAAGTAATCCGTAAGCGCTTTGAACTCCGCGCCTTCGACTGCGACTTCACCGTTGACATAGACGTCCACCGCAGGGGCGTCAGGCGAAGCGTGGAGCACACGGACCATCGCGTTCTCGTGTCCATCTGCACTGACTGGCAGGATGAACGCGAACGCTAGAGCGAGTGTACCAAGTAAAGACATCAATTTCTTCATGTGAAATTTCCTCCTTTTTTTCCTTGGGTTGACCGATTGACTGCATACGACAAGTTTGATGCGATGCTGCATAGTGTGCTACATCTGATTGCTATGTAGCTGGTGACATCTTAAACTTAAGACAACAGGACAATGGCGTAAAGATGACGGTGTGCTTCGAATATGCCAGTCGGCACATTTGGTTGTTGCCGTTTTCTTTACATAGTCTTCCTTCCCGTTTCCATAAATTTAAAAACCCCGTAACGACATGTTACGGGGTTAAATGTGCTCGGGCCCATTCGATATCGTTGACGAAGACCGCATCGACATCGATCCGTTCGAACCGTTTCAGCTGTTCGGTCGTCTTGACCGTGTACGGACGGACCTTGACACCGGTCTGTTGAATGAGCTTGATCTCGTCATCGGTCATCGTTCGGACACTTGGATGAACGCCTGTCGCCCCTAACTTGTTCAAGTAACCGGCCAAGTCGAACAGCGGTTGGGCGATGAGCGCGGCAGACTCGTACTCGGGTGCTAACCGCTTCAACCGGTAGAGCGTCTCATGATTGAAGGAAGAGAACAGGACGCGGTCGGTCGGGAATCTATGGGCTCGCAGCGTCTCGACGAGTCGGTCTTCGATCCCCTCGTACCGGTCGATGTCCGTCTTCACTTCAAGGTTGAGACAGACGTTCGTTTCTTTTACCAATTTTAACAGGTCGTCTAGCGATGGGATGCGCTCCTCGAGGTCGAATAAGACACCGGCGTTGTATCGTCCGAGCTCGGACAACGTCATCTCGGCAATACGACCCGACCCGTCTGTCGTCCGGTCGATCGTCTCATCGTGAATCAAGACGAGGCGACCGTCTTTCGTCAAGTGGACGTCCGTTTCAATCCCGTCGGCATGGGCGGCGAGCGCCGCGCGAAACGCCGCCATCGTGTTCTCCGGGAACTGGTTCATCACCCCACGGTGCGCGAATAGCTTCATCGGAAGACTCCTTACTCGGTGACGTATTTTTTCGTCAAATAGCGGACGAGCGGACGGACCGAGATATCGTCCCCGGTCACTTGCTTGATCAGCTCGTTCGGGGTGAGCGACTTGCCGTGGCGATGGACGTTCGTCTCGAGCCACTGTTTGATCGGACCGAACTCGCCTTCATGCACTAACGTCTCAAAGTCGGACCGTTCCGATTTGAGCGTCTCGGTCAACTGCGCCGCATAAATCAATCCGAGCGCATAGCTTGGGAAGTAGCCGAATGAACCTCCGGCCCAATGGACGTCTTGCAATACACCTTTCGCATCATTCGGCACCTCGACGCCTAAGTACTCTCGATATTTCTCGTTCCAAGCGCTCGGCAGCTCGGCGACGGTCAAATCACCTTGGATGAGTGCCTTCTCAAGCTCGTAGCGGATGATGATATGGAGGCTATACGTCAGTTCATCCGCCTCGATCCGGATGAGCGATGGCTTCGCCTCGTTCACGCCCGCGTAGAACGTATCGAAGTCGATATCTTGAAACGCCGGATGCCGTTCTTGTAGCCGTGGATAGACGCTGCGTAAAAATGCTTCGCTACGCCCGACGAAGTTTTCAAAGAAGAGCGACTGTGACTCGTGGATACCCATCGATGCGCCTCCCCCGAGTCCGACCTCATCGAGCGCCTCGTCGATCTGTTGCTCGTACGTCGCGTGGCCCGCCTCGTGCATCGTCCCGAACAGGGCGTTGCGGAAGTCCGACTCATCATACTTCGTCGTGATCCGCACGTCGCGGCGGTTGATCGTGATCTCGAACGGATGCACGGTCGCGTCGAGGCGACCACGGGACAAGTCATAATCGACGACCCGCATCCAATCGTGACAGATCTGTTCTTGCACCGCCGCCTCCATCGACCAGTCGAGTTCATGCTTGCTCGACTTCAACTGACGGATCAACGGGACGAGCTCGTCCCGTAGCGTCTGGAACAATTCGTCGAGTTGTTCGACGGTCATACCCGGTTCGTAATCATAGAGCAACGCATCGTACGGGTGCGTCTCATATCCGAAATATTCCGCGAACTTACGCTGGAACGCGACGATTTTTTCTAAATACGGGGCGAATGTGCCCCAATCGTTCTTGTCTTTCGCCTTTTCCCATGCCGTCTCGGCTTCAGAGACAAGTGTCACGTAGGCCTGATACTCCGCCGGAGGGATCTTGGCGTTCCGTTCATATTGCGTCTTCGCCACGGCGACCGAGCGGACCTCGGTCGGTGTCAACTCTTCGGTCGCCGTCATCTCGGCGAGCAGTTCCGCGAACGAATCGCTCGTCTGACGTTTGAACGCCTCTGTCGACAAGTAACCGATCGTCTCGGCACGAAGCGGGGCCGACTGTTCCGGCATCTGTGTCCGCATGTCCCAATATAGTAGCGAGATCGCCTCATCGAACGCACGTAACTGTTTGAAATGTTCACGCCATTGCTTTGTAATTTCCATCTGATTCCCACCCCTATGACAGTTGTTTCCTTACCTCTCTACTTTAATCGATGTGACGAAAAATGCCTATTCTTTCGACACATCCACTTTTCGCTCATAGTGGAGCGGCTTCGTCGCCGGACCTTCAAGGACGTTTCCTTGCGTGTCAAAGCGCGATCCATGACATGGACAGTCCCAAGACCGCTCCGCGTTGTTCCAATTGACGCCGCAACCCATGTGCGTGCAACGGGTCGATACGAGATGACAGTTGTTGTCGAGATCCCGATAAGCGCCGACTTTCTTGCCATCGACGTGAACGACCCCACCTTCGTCGAGTTGGAGGTCGTCGAGCGAGCCCGGCTTCTCGAGCGTTCCTTTGACGAATTGAGCAGCTGTGTCCAAATTCGTCTTCAAGAACTGACCGACATCCGCCGGTTTGAACTTCGAACGGAGCGGATCCAACAGTTCGGTAAACCGGTTCTCGTGACCGGTCAGTAGGTCGGCGAGCAACAGTCCGGATGCGATCCCGTTCGTCATACCCCATTTGGCGAATCCGGTAGCAACGAAGATGTCCGGTTCACGACTGAACATTTGACCGACGTAAGGAAGATGGTCCAACGTGATCAAGTCTTGGGACGACCAACGGAAACTTGATTTTTTAGCGCGGAACGCATCATTCGCGAACTGCTCCAACCGGTCGTAGCGCGTGCGCGTCTCTGTCACGTGACCGCTCAGATGCCCCTCCCCTCCGACGAGGACGTACGAGCGATCGCCGTCATCGAACGTCCGGAACGAGCGACTCGGCGAATCGACGCTCAAATACATGCCGTCCGGCACGGGACCGTTCGTCTCGCAAGCGACGATGTAGGATCGTTCGACCTCAAATTTCGAGAAGTATAGTCCACGGATGTCGTTGAACGGATAATGCGTCGCGACCACGACTTGATCGGCTTGGACACGGCGCCCGGTCGATGTCGTGATGATCGGACGCGGACTTTGGCTGATCTCCGTCGCCCGTGTTTTCTCATAAAGCTTCCCGCCCGCTTCGACAAAGCGACGCGCCAGTTCGTTCAAATATTTCACCGGATGAATCTGGGCTTGGTCGCGGATGACGGCTGCTTGTTGTACCGGAAATGGAAAGACTGCGTTGACCTCGTTCGTCGCATCCCCACCATTCAACCCGATTTTTTGATACGCCTCGATCTCGGAGGCGAGCTGACTCGAGCTGTCGATCGTATAAAGATATGAATCTTTCAGTTCGTAATCGATGTCGAATCCGGTTTCGACTTGACGTCTCAAATAGTCGAGTGCCTCATCGTTGAACTCATAGTAAAGACGTGCCGTCTCTTCATTGAACGTCTGCATCAATTTCGAATAGATGGCGCCATGTTGGACGGAACATTTGGCCGTCGTGTGTCCGGTCGTGCCGCGGCCGACTTCCATCGCTTCGAGCAGGACGACCTGCTTGCCCCGGTTCTGAAGCTCATAGGCGGTGACGAGTCCGGCGATCCCCGCCCCGATGACGACGATGTCACAAGAAACGGAACTCTCGAGTCGTGGATACTGTAGCGTGCGATCGTGTTGTCGCCACAATGAATTCGTGAATGGATAGCGATGCATGATGATACCTCCTTTAGGAATGAACGTGTCTGCTTATGTGTATACCCATTCCCTTCTGTTTCATCACTCGATAAATATTGACCTGTTTCTCGATTTTAAAGACGATTTCATTGCCCGACATCCATTATGGTAGAAAAGTAAACTATGAAGGAGCGATTGCAAAGTGAAACGTACCCGTAGACATCGTAGACAGACCTATATAATGAGACGCTTGACCGTCGGATTGATGCTTGTCGGAATGATCGCGATCATTCCGGCACTCATCGGCTTCAAGCAAGAAACACCGGTGACATCTGATCCGAAGGCGCCGGTGGCCGAACCGGTCAAACAAGGACCGTCTTTCCCGGATATCCCGATCCAAGAATGGGTAGAAGATTCCACTTTGACCGCCGACCCGGAACAGGTTCTTGTCGGGGCGATGACGTTCGTTGATTTGACGGACGGTGTCGTCTTGTTGGACAAACACGGGGAGGAGCGTGTATACCCGGCCAGTACGACCAAGCTGATGACGGCATTGCTCGCCTATGAGAAAGCGGCGGTCTCCGGCGAACTGGACCGCCCCGTCGTCGAAGTGTACGCGACGACGCTCGACATCCCCTGGGACAGTCACATCGTCCATCTCGCCGTCGGCGACCGCCTGACCGTCCGGCAAGCGCTCTACGCGACACTGCTCGAATCAGGCAACGATGCCGCCAATAGCTTGGCGGAGTACGTGAGCGGCTCGACGGCGGAATTCGTTGAACTGATGAATGAACGGGCCCGCGTCCTAGGCTTGACTGGCACGAACTTCAAAAATGCCCACGGCTATTCGGACCCGGACCACTATACGACGGCACGCGACATGGCTAAAATCACTTATGCGTTCGGGACGTATCCCGAACTCATCGAAATCGCTGGAACGTATGAGTACGAGGCGAAGTTCGAAGACAAAGATGGACTGATGAAGCGACGATGGTGGTATCACCTCGGGTCGGCGATCAACAGCCGCAGCATCCACTACTCGGACCTCGTCAAGGCGACGAAGACCGGCTATACCGACGAATCGGGCTACACGATGGTGTTCTTGATGGAGCATCAAGGCCAGCAGTACGCGCTCGTGACGATGCAGGCGCGTTCCGGACAGACGTTCCCGACGATGCGGCTCGTCGAACAACTCGCATTCGGACGTCAGGCTGAATGAACGTTACATATGACGAAGACCTGAACTGATCGGTTCAGGTCTTTTTTTGTGGCGTGTTCGTCTTCAAAACAGCCGCTTATGTTACAGGGAGATTACAGAGGCATTGCCTCAATATTTCTAATCGTCAGAATATTTAAACTTTTTGAATGAAAAATACCTTGCTTATCCGTTGGTATAATAGGCTTTAGAGCCGTTTTTATGAAAAGATGACAGTTTGCAATCACTCTGAAGGTCCGTTAAGGTTAGTGACAAGTTCGGATTATCAGTTTGGGTTCGTCATCTTTATGGGAGGATTCCCACATTTCAAACCAAAACTGTTGAACAACATTGAAAGCGTACAGGAGGTAATCAAATGTTATGGCAAGAATGGGTATCCATCGCGCTTTACCTCGTGATGATGCTAACTATCGGTTACGTCGCTTATAAGCGAACGACCGACTCATCAGATTATATGTTAGGCGGCCGCAAAATGGGGCCGGGTGTTACCGCCATGTCAGCCGGAGCTTCGGATATGAGTGGTTGGATGTTAATGGGTCTTCCGGGGGCAATGTATGCCACAGGATTATCAGCGATTTGGTTAGCCGTTGGATTGGTCATCGGAGCTTACTTGAACTACTTGTTAGTCGCTCCCCGTCTACGTGTCTTCACGGAGATGGCAAATGACTCGATCACGATTCCTGACTTTTTAGAGAATCGGTTCCGAGATCACTCGAACTGGCTACGGATCCTATCAGCGTCCGTTATCATCATCTTCTTCACGTTCTATACGTCAGCTGGACTTGTGTCTGGCGGGAAGTTGTTCGAAAGCTCGTTCGGGATCAACTATCAGACCGGTGTCATCGCCACGATCAGCGTCGTCATTCTTTACACGCTCTTCGGTGGGTTCACTGCTGTTAGTTGGACAGACTTCGCCCAAGGCGTCATCATGTTCATCGCACTCGTACTCGTACCGTTCGTCGCTTTGACAGACGTCGGTGGCATGACGAACGCCGTCAACACGGCGACAGCGATCAACACCGACCTGTTCGACTTGTTTAAAGGGACGACAACGCTAGGGATCATCGGTCTCCTCGCTTGGGGACTCGGTTACTTTGGCCAACCGCACATTATCGTTCGTTTTATGGCGATCAGAGATGTGAAATCATTGAAGGCGGCACGCCGGATCGGTATGGGCTGGATGACCGTCTCGATCATCGGTGCGGTCATGACCGGCCTCGTCGGTATCGCCTACTTCCGTGGTCAAGGCAATCCGCTAGCAGACCCGGAGACGGTGTTCATCCGTTTCTCTGACGTCTTGTTCCACCCGTTCATCACCGGATTCTTGCTCGCAGCGATCCTCGCAGCCGTCATGTCGACTGTATCGTCGCAATTGCTCGTTACGTCGTCGGCGTTGACTGAAGACTTCTATCGTAAGTTCTTCAACAAAGATGCAAGCGATAAAACAATGGTACTCGCCGGTCGAATCGGCGTATTGACGGTTGGTGTCGTGGCGACACTCATTTCGCTCAGCCCATCGAACACGATCTTGACGCTCGTCGGTTATGCTTGGGCCGGATTCGGCTCGGCCTTCGGTCCAACGATCCTCTTGTCGCTCTATTGGACGAAGATGACTCGCCAAGGCGCACTCGCCGGTATCCTCGTCGGTGCCATCACGGTCATCCTTTGGATCGTCACGGGACTCTCGAGCGTCATCTATGAGATGGTGCCAGGCTTCTTCTTGAGTATGCTTGCCATCGTTCTCGTCAGCACGTTCACGAGCCAACGCGAACAAAAACGGATCAGCCGTGAGTTCAGTGAAATGGAAACAGAACTTGCTGCCGCTAGAAAAGATTAAGTCACATAAAAACGCTCGACCCAATTCACGGGTCGAGCGTTTTTTGTCGGTTGTACTTCTTTAGTACATCGTCCCCGCCATCACCCAAAGTTGGAGTAAGAACGTGGCGAGCACGAGTGCGAGCATGGCATTTCTCATCCATCGATTTCGGTTCCAATAATACGCCATTAAGACGAACGGATGAAGCGCGGTCAATTCGTAGGGATTGAACCAAAACCAAGTGAGGATCAAGACGAGCAGGAAGTAGAGCACCGATTTCTGTTTCGTGGCACGGTACTCGCGCCACATGTCGTAAGCCCCTTTAAAAAAAGCGACGAACGTGACAACCCAAAACACAATAACAATTATATTATTCAATCACCTTACCACCTTCATGAGACGTTTTCGAAATAGAAGCCACCCCAGTAAATATGTCGATACGTGAACTCCTTGCCGCTCTCGGCCGTGATCACGATCTCATCTTCGGTCAAGACGAGCACGTGAACGGGGACCTCCCCTTCCCGTAGCATCGGGCTGAACAGCTGGAACTGCTTGTTCAACCACTTTCGTTCCGTGAAGTCACGATAGTGGTGCAGTGCCAACGACGGGTGGACCAAGAACACTCCGACGATCAAAGCGATGGCACCAGGAGAAGCGGAGAGCTCGATCAGTAAAAACAGGACGAGCACGAGCGACAAGACCGCATAGCCGAATTCTAACAGCTCCATCAAGGAAGCCCGGCTGGCGACCACGTATTGGATGACACGAAACGTGACGTACAGCAGGAGGCTGACCATCAAGTATTGCGAAAATGGAGCGGTACTCATTGAGATATCCAAATAAAAGAGTACCGGTAATAACATGACCCACTTCCATAATTGTAAGGCGAGGTAAAACAATGTTTGATCGATGAAACGACGATTGTGTACGAGCCGTTGCATATCCATGTTTCCCACCTCCGATTAAAAGATGTGTCTTAACGGTATCATTCCCTCAATCGTTGAATGATAACAAGCATTTGCAGGTCAATCGGAAATTTCTTTTTGTTCAATGAGCGTGGCGTTCAATAGCCCTCCGAGGAGGATGATGGAAGCCGCCAAATAAAACCAAACCAACAAGATAATAAACGCACCGAGCTGACCGTAAAACTGTTCGTAGTTGGCATATTGAGAATAGTAGCTGAAGACGTTGGAAACTGTCAATATGCCGATAGTAGCGAGTGATGCTCCGGCCCAACTGTCACGGAACGTCCCGCGATGACTCGGCAGCCATTTGTAGACGAGCAGGAAGACACCAAACATGACGAGCGTCCCGACGACCCAGCGGAAGTAAAACCATATTTGCGCATATCCCGCAACGATGTCGTCGACAAAGATGATCCGCGTCGACAGTTCGCGCAACGCGGTCTCGACGACAGGGATGACCAATGAGAACGGCAAAACGAACATGAGCGCCAGTGTGACGGCGATGTCCTGGAGAGCCCCTCTTAAGAACGACTTGTTCCGGATGAGGCGATACGCATCATTCAATGACCGGACGAGCGACTGGACCGCCATCGACGAAATCCACAGCGCCGGCAAAATGCTGAGCGACGCCAGACGCAGTCTCGAGTCATCAAATATCGCCTCGATGTTCCCTTCTAGCAGTCGGTAGCTCGCTTCCGGCATGACGAGGGACAGCGCCGAGATGACGTCCCCGCTCGTGAACGGGAGCCATCCAACAATGCCGAGGACGAACAGTAAGAACGGAAACGTCGACAAGATGAAATAATAAGCCAACATCGCGGCTTGATCGAAAAAACGTTCGGCAAAAAAGCGCTTGAATAAAACTTTAAACGTCTGTATCATGCTGTCTACTCTTTTCGTAATTTATTTAATATAAATGCGGTATGTGAAATAATAATATTGTTGCTTGAAAGGCAAGAATACGACAGTCGTTGCCTATTCTTGCCTCGTCCTTAACTGATGTGTTCTCGTTTCGATTCCCACGCCTCGAGATGTTCCTTGCCCGGCAGATCGACGTCATCGCGCGAGAACACCGGATCCCGTCCGGACCGTTTTTGGGCGACGTAATCGTCGAGCAACAGCTTAGCGACTTTGCTGAGACGGAAGATGGCGTACATGTTGACGAGCGCCATCAATCCCATGAAGATGTCGGCGATCGACCAGACGAGTCCGGCCGAGCGGACCGAGCCGAACATGATCATCCCTAGCACGGCGATACGATAGATGACAACATACACTTTCCGTTCCGAGATGAACTCGATGTTCGTCTCTCCGTAGTAATAGTTCGCTAAAATCGAGCTGAAGGCGAACAGCAGGATGGCGATCGTCATGAGCGTCGTCGCGACCGGTCCGATCTCCGTCAACAGTGCCTCTTGCGCGAGCTCGATACCTTGGAAGTCTTCAGAACCGGGAACCCCGGAGATCAAGACGATCATCGCGGTCGCCGTACAGATGAACAGCGTATCGACGAAGACACTGAGCGATTGGATCAACCCTTGCTTCACCGGGTGGCTGACCTCGGCGGTCGCGGCGGCGTTCGGCGCCGACCCCATCCCCGCTTCGTTCGAGAACAAGCCGCGCCGTATACCTTGAAGCACCATCGCTCCGACGGCCCCGCCGAACAATTCTTGGAAGCCTAGCACACCTTCTGAGAAGATGGCCGAGAACACGGCCGGAACGACGTCGAGATTCGTCAGCACGACCCAGAGCGCGAGCAAGATATACCCACCCGCCATGATCGGGACGATGATCCCGGACAGCGTCGAGATCGACCGGATCCCGCCGAAGATGACGATCCCCGTCGCAACGGCCAAGATAACACCAACCCAGACCGTATCGATGGCGAAGACGTTATTGACAGAAAGCGCGATCGTGTTCGCTTGCACGGAGTTAAAGGCAAAGCCAAACGCGAACGTGATGAGGATCGCAAAGACGATCCCGAGCCAACGTTGACCGAGCGCCCGCTCGATGTAATAGGCTGGTCCGCCGCGCCATGCCTTGCCGTCATGCACTTTGTACACTTGGGCGAGCGTGCTCTCGACGAAAGCCGAGGCTGAACCGATCAAGGCGATGAGCCACATCCAAAACACGGCCCCAGGCCCACCGAGCGCGATCGCGGTCGAGACACCGGCGATATTTCCAGTGCCGACCCGTGCCGCTGTCCCGATGGCGAACGCCTGGAACGAGGATACTTGCCCTTTCTCATGTTTGAGCCCTTTGATGAACAATAACTTGAACATTTCCGGCAACATTCTAAACTGCACGAATCCCATCCGGATCGTGAAGTAGATCCCACCGGCAATCAATACAAAAATAAGAACATACGTCCATAACAGGTCGTTCGCTTGCATGACCAATTCACGGACATCCACTGCGCATCCCCTCCTTTTAGGGAGTTCTTACCCTGTCTAGCCCCGCCAGAAACGATTTCGTCACCGTGTTGCCGCGTCTAGTATTTGTTCACAAAGGGCATGGGTCGTCAAGCTGTCCTCGGCGCGAACACAACCGTTCGGCTCCCCGTTCAACAGTTTGAGAAACGCGTCGATCATCGTCGTAAAGCCGCGCCGTGTCAAATTCGACTCCCACGGGCTCAAGGCGCGCTCGAGCATGCCGTCGGGCGTAAAGTCGTAGACGCGCTCGACGTCTCGAGAGACGCGTTTTAGACCCGGTGACATCACTTCCATCACTTCTTCGGTGCAGCCGTTGTCCCGGTTCATGATGCCGACCGCCTCGACGCCGCCGGCCGTGAAATTGATCTGGAGCTGCTTGAGCGTATCCCCTTCATAACGCGTCCGAACAGACAAATCCTCGACCAGATTGAGACCGGTCAAGTAACGGAGCGTGTCGACGACGTGGACGAAGTCCTCGATGATGAACTCACGCAGCGTCGCCGGCTGATATGTACGATTCTTTTGGATCAAGACGAGGTTCGGGTTCTCGACTTCTTTGAGCGCCGCCGTCGCCGTCGCAAAACGACGGTTGAAGCCGGTGACGAGTTCGACCTCGTGCTCGTCTGCGAGCCGGACGAGACGTTCGGTCTCCTCGAGCGTGAACGTGACCGGTTTATCAATGAAGACGTGGACGCCTTGCCGAAGGGCGTACTCGGCTTGTCCGGCATGCGCTGACGTCGTCGAATGGATCAACACCGCATTCATCTCACCGAGCGGGACGTCCTCAAGCGTTCGGAAGTGACCGCTGAATCGATATTGACGGACGAGTTGTTCCGCTTTCTCCTTATCTCGCGAGACAAGATAAACATCTACCCCATCTAGCCCGGCATAGACCGGTAAATACGCTTTCTTGGCAACATCACCTAAACCAACAACGACTAATTTCATTTCAACATCACTCCTCTTTCGATTGACTGCATAAAACCCCAAAGCGTCGGCCCGGGGTCGATGGTTCATTTAATGGACCGCTAAAATTTCAAAACTTGTGATCGGCTTACGAATGGCGTCCGATACGATTTGATAAAGATCAGCGAGTTGCTCGTTATCGTTCAAGTCCGGCGTTCGATCAAGCTCGACTTCACACGTTCGTGTCGTCTGCTCCTTGTCTTGAAACGCATATTCAATCGTGTATAGTTGCATGAGACGTCTCCTCTCCACTATGTATACGTATGTATAACCTGTAACCGAACGATTGAAACGCTTCAAGTACACCTAGTCAAATCGTTCATGTTATATATATTCAGAAATCCTACAATTTCCAATCTTAAGCCTTGTATAATCATTCAAAGATTCCTAGAATGAACAAGTATGTACCAAGTGATTAAAGGAGTTTTTAAATGAAAGCACGATTTACTTATTTAGCCTTACCGCTGGCGATGTTTCTACTGGCCGGATGTAGCACCGAAGAAGAGACGTCTCCTATCGATGATACGATTGAAGTGACCGATTCGCAAGAAGAATCGTCCGATATGGCTGAGTCTCAAGCAGAATCCGTTGAAGTGACCGATTCACAAGAAGAACCTGCTGTCGAGACGGAAGCGGAGGAACAACAACCGACTAGCGATCGCTTCTCCGGCTATGAACGTGTCGAAGTCGACGGTGGTGATTTGTCTGGGCATCGCGAGGCGAATGTTGTCGTCGACGTCGGTTTCGGGGACCGTGAATATTGGGCGTTCACGAACGATCACGGGCAACTCGTGAAAGTGACAGCTGACGAGATCATCCTACAAGATGATGAGAGCGAGGACGTCACCTCGTCAGGACGCTACTACTGGGACGAGGCGAAAGTCCCCGGCGTTGAACATCATTCGTTAGATGAAGGACATGTCATCGCCGATTCGCTTGGGGGCGTCTCTAACGCCTTCAATATCACCCCGCAAGACAGCACGCTCAATCGGCACGGGGACCAGGCTTATATGGAAAGTGTGATCCGTAGTGCGGGCGGAGCGACCGATTTCGAGGCCATCATCACGTATCCGGATACCGAGACGCAAATCCCGTCGAGCTATCAATACACATACACGTTGAATGGCAATGTCATCGTCGACAAGTTCGACAATGTGAACCCGGACGAGGTGAACGAAGGGCTCGGATTGACCGAAAGTGAACCAGAACCGGAGGCTACTCCCGCTCCTGCTGCAGAGCCGGTTGGCGACGTATCAAGCGTCGATGCGAACGGGAACGGGCAAGTGACGATCCAGGAAGCGAAAGACGCCGGCTTCAGCATGCCGATCACGAGCGACCACTGGCTCTACCCGCATATGCGGGATAATGACGGGGATGGAATGGTCGGCGAATAACACGTAACCTCCCCGCGTGAGTCAACTATTTTTACCGCCGATTCAACAGTATACGTGACGACGCTCTTTCTAGTTAAAGGAAGAGCGTTTCTTTTTGTTGAATAAGATATGCAGTCGAATGTTTCACGTTTCTCTTGAATGATGGTGAATCGGGATGGAACACAAATTTTCAAATTTTTAACCCCGCCTTATTAGGAGTTATTGCTGTCAGTACGGCATACATATAGTTTAGGAGGTTCAAATATGAAACGCTTGGTGGGTTTGCTGATCATTACGCAAACAATTTTGTTTGGCATGTTAATCTTTCAATTGAATGAATTAGCTGATTCTGTCTTACAGGCTGCATCTTACGTAGCAACACAAGAAGGATCGCTTGCATGGGGTGGAAACATCTCGCCTTGGTTTTTGTTTTTACTTCTCGGACTGACATTGCTAGGCGCCTATTTAACGTTTTCTAAAGAATAAGAAGCGTTTTTGTCGTCCGAACAGAAAAAGACCATAGACATGTGTCTACGGTCTGAAGTCGCTCTAAAAGCTTTTTTTGTATCTACGTGCACTGACGACTTACTTACCTTCTGAAGTCGGCTCGACAGCACGTCTCGGCGGACGCTTGCCGAAGAACTGGTAGTACTGTTTGTATCGTTCCATCTCTCATCTGTCGTCATCTCCTACTATATAAAGAAGGGACAATGGTCGCCATGACGACATGAGTTATCTACCTAGTGTGCAATGAGGTGTGCAATGGACGTTTTGGAAGCTGGTGTGCAATTCGTTTCCTTCTCCGGATATATGGGTAAATGATTCTATCAAAACGTCACCTGTTTGCGGCACGGGGAGGCAACGAGATTATGCAGTTAGCGATCATCGGCACCAAAGAGGAGATCTCCGAAGTCCTAAAGTTCGTCGAGAAGATGCATGTGATCACAAAGAACGAAAGGGTTGTACGCGCTGAATTTAGTTCGCGTATTGACGAGCGAATCCAACTCCAATTTGATGACATGCATCATGCAGTCGAGAAAGCGGGCTCTCTGTAGAGGGCCCTTTCTTATATCATTCATCATACCCTCATTTAACCGAATGGACACAAGACTCTTTCCGCTGAAAGGATTATGCTCGAAACGAGGTGAGGAAGATGTCAGTAAGAACAAAATTCATCAGGCGAGCATCTCTCGAGGAGTTGAACTGGATCCATGACAGGCTGGTGAATGGGCTCGAAACGAGAGACGTCATTTTCAGTGTGGAAAAGATTCTTTCGAAAAAAGTGATGTTGCATGTCAGGAGCGAAGGTGAATTATTTTCTGTCAATCTTCGCTTTGACGGGAAGTTCGAACGTCCGTTAGAGCTAGGATCCTCGGACATCGAGTAAACAAAAAAATCCCACTCAGGCGAGTGGGATTTTGCTGTATCGTTTTATTTTCACTTTATTCTTTCGTGTGACCTTCTCGCTGCTTCCCTACCTCGTACAGGCCCGTCGACGTGAGTCCGGCGATTGCGCCGGCCCAGATCCGCACATAAATATCGACAGTCGTAAACGGCGCGGCCGCAATGCCGACGAGGATGCCGATGAACAATGCGACAAGCGGGACCAGGTTCTTCGGGATGTTGATCGATTGTTTCGCGACCTCGTTCAATCCAACGATGACCGGCGCGATCAACGTGACGAGCAAAAGCAACTCTGTTGGATATTCCATATCACACTTCCTCTACTTTAATGTTTTTAGGATCCTTACTCAACGCATCCGATACGGCTTTCACGACTCCTGACTCCTCTTTGAAAGCACCGATCTGTTTCCCGTCCACGATGACGCGGCGAATCGTTTTCTCCGGAGCGACGGGTTTTGCCTCCGAAGGTTTGGATTGCACCTTTGGAGGTTCAGTCTTTTTTGACGGGACAGGCTCGAAGTCGAAGTTCTTCTCATAATTGCTCGGGATGAACTCGCCGCTGAACAACTGGTACCAGCCTCGGTCGATCAAATAGATATGACGCACGTCGCCTTTTTTCAGTCGTGCACCAGTCTGGGTCCCGAACTTGGCGCTCGCATAGACCGGTACGTCCCGGATCATCTTCGCCGTCCCGAGTTTGACCATCGAGGCGGGCGGTTTGATGGCTTGCGGTTTTTGCGCACTGGCGTAAGGTACTTTGAAGAACTCACATACCGCCATCACAAGTTCTTGGGCGCACTCTTGCTGGAACGACTTGTCGATCATGAGCAAGGCCTCGCGGCTATTGTCCATAAAGCCGAGTTCGAACAAGACTGCAGGCATTTTCGTGTTGGCCGTGACGTAAAGTTGTTGCTTCACAACGCCACGATTTTTTTGGACTGTGCCTTTGGCCAAATGTTTGAGCGCGATCTTCGCGAACACTTCAGACTGACCGCCTGAAGGATCGATATGCGCCGAGAATCCTTCTGGGTCTTTGCCCGGACCATCGAATTTTCCATCAATCGCGTTGTAGTGAATCGAGATAAACAGGTCTACTTTTGCGTCGTTCGCCCGTTTCACCCGAGAAGCCAGTGAATGATCCGCATCGCCGGGTGCCGTCTCCACCACTTTGAATCCGCAGCGTTTCAACTCGACAATGAGATAAGCCGCTACCGCTTTGTTGAACTCGTTCTCCGGAATGAAACGCCCGATTGATTGGATGAAAGGCGTCCGTTTCCCTGGTGTCAGTGGTGCCAGACCGTGTCCGTCGTCAACGCCGATTTCTATATCTCCTACTTGAACATTCGACAATGTAATTCCTCCCTGTGACTGTAATTAAAAAGACGCCATCCGAAGATGACGTCATTTGATAATGTAATGCCAGACCGCTGCCGCGCCACCGCCGATATACGGAGTGACAATCAGCAGCCACTTAAAATAATGTGACTTGACCTCGCGTTCGGTCTCGAAACGTTTTTGGCGGGTCTCCTCGATTTTGACGTTGACCTGCCCGTCAAGCTGCACCTGTTCCTTGAAGATGTCGAGCATCTTGTCCGACTGTTTCATGACGGTGCCCATCATAACCTCGTTGCGCCCGTCGCGCTTCGCCTGCTCGGCGCGGAAGTCTTTCAGGTCGACCGCTATACTTTCGACTCTTGCGCCGGTCAACAGATTGCTCTGCGCCTGCGTGGCCACGTTCTCGGTCAACGTCTTCATCGTCTTCTCAAGCGTGTGGATGGATTCTTTCAGTTCGCCGTGATTGGATTTGAGGTCTTCCACCGCCGGCGCGAGATCCGCACCTTGTTTCGCCGTCTCTTCAATCCGTTGAATCACCTTTTTTTGTTCTTTCATGTCTTCCTCTATCCGGTCAACTCGTTCAATCAAGTCCTCTGGCATCTTCGACACTCCCTGTTTCGTTATCGCTCGGCCGCACGAGCACTGTATCCCTGTATAATTTCTTTCGCAAGGCATGGCAGTCACCATGCTTCATTAGGCCGTCATAGCTGCGCAACGTCCGAAGGACCGCGTCACCGTTCACTCTTCCTTTGCTGTATTGCCTCGTCAAATACTTCACGCGACGTTTCATGCGGATCGCCGTCGATTTCCGCATCCGGATGTGCGTCCGGAACACACGATAACCGACCCAATCGATGCCGTGCGAGATCGGTCGGATCGATGTCTTGTTGTTGATGGACAAATGCAACTCGTCCTTCAAGAAACAATCGATCTCGAACAACAATTCCCGCAACACCTTCTTGTCGTCGTGTAGCACCAACACGTCATCCATATAGCGCATGTAGTGTTTGATCTTGAGCGTGTGCTTGGCGAACTGGTCGAGCTCGTTCAGATAGATGTTCGCACAGAGTTGACTCAACAGGTTGCCGATCGGCATCCCGATACCCCGCACACGCCCCTTGACGTACTGGTGATCTCCGAGCTCGACACCGAAAAGGTCTGACTCACTCGAGATGATCGAATGAATCAGACCCAACAGCCGCTTGTCCTTGATCTTCCTCTCGATAATTGACAAGAGTATCTGATGATCGACCCGATAGAAGTATTTGGCGATGTCCAACTTCAGGCAATAACCACCCCCTTTGAAATCTTTCCGGATCCAATGCTGCAGTCTCGCGACCGCACGGTGTGACCCTTTTCCTTTCCGGCAGGCGTACGAGTCATAGATGAATGTCCTCTCGTAAATCGGGAGCAAGGTCTGATAGATCGACCATTGAACTACACGGTCTCGGAACGGGAGCGACATGATCAGTCGACGTTTCGGTTCCAGGACAAAGAATTGTCGGTATGGGCTCACCCGATACATATTATGAATCAATTCATTTTGTAAGATGATCAGGTTCTCTTCTAGATTTTGCGTGAACCGGAGGATCTCTGGCTTGTAGCGTTTCCCTTTGATTGCTTCTTTGTATGCTGCGTATAAGTTTTCGTATTCTACAATTTCCCCAAATAATTGTCCGATTCGTTTCAAAAGTGACGTCGCTACCTTTCCATTGATCGTACTAACTAGAGACGATGCTGTTTATTTTTTTGCCGTCTAGGCATGGAAAGGCGTCCGTTTTGTCCACCGTCCGGCATCGTATCCGATGTCCGGCTTCTTCGGGACAGAACCGCGGAACGGAAGCCCAGATTCGTATTCGCGTTCGAGCGCGGGTTGTTCAGGTTGAGATAGAACACCCCGGCATTGGACGAATTATTCCAATTGCCGCCGCGAATCGGGACCACGATCACATAGTAGACGCCTTCCCAAGGAAACTATTTCTCTTTTTGTGATTTGATCCAGCCGCCGATCAGGCGGCCGATTTCAGACAAACTACGATTCCACACCTCATATTGTTTGAATGGCAAGAATCCCAATTCCATCGCTAACCTCGTCAAGAAACGGAGGAACTCCAGTTCGATGTCCAGATCTTGAAGCGTTGTCTTTTTGTGGTATCGTTTGTTCGCCCGAACAGTCAGTTCGAGCAGTTTGTACATGCTTTGTTTGGTGTCCGCAGCCAGTCCATATCGTTCCTGCTTCGGATAGTTGCGTAACGCGATATACCCATAACCAATCATGTCCTCGATTTTCTTTTGTACGATCAAATCCGAGTCGTGCATAAAATCCTCCTAAAAGCGGTGAGCCCACTATCGTGGGCCCACTCAGATATTCAGCTGACAGATTTCTGATTACTGGACGAACGCGGAACGGAAGCCCAGAGACGTAGACGCGATCGAGCGCGGGTAGTGCAGGTGGAGAAAGAACACCCCGGCATTGGACGAAAAAGACCAATTGCCGCCGCGAAACGGGATACGCGTGCCGTAGTTTCGTACATAGATGCGGTCTGAACCGTGGTCGCCAGTAGTCGGTGCGATGGCGAGATACTTCATCAATTCAGGGACCGTATACCCTGCCTTTGCCCCCAATGATTCGAATGCCGCATTGTTCTCGGCAAAACTTGAATCCGTGTCGCCGCCAGTATACATCGGATTCTCGCGTAGGCTGTTCAAAATCAATGAACCTCCGGCCGACACTGAAGATTGTGTATCGTTCCCGGTCGTCGAGTTGTCGAAGAACACGCCTGTGTCCAACCAGTTCGCAAGGTTGTCCGGTGTGTTGAAGTTGTTGTCCGGATGGACGTAGATTTTCCCGTTCACCAACCGGAAGCCGTCGACGAATTCGTTGACGTTCCCGTTGAGATCGTAAATTCCCGCAACCGTATTATCATGCGCGAACGAAACCGGACCGGTACCCGTCAAAATACGTGCAGGCGACGCCGGAGTTTCCAATCGGCCCACCTCATGCGGCATTGCATGGTCTTTTCCATAGTTGTTGTTTCCGCGTGGCATAAATCCGTTCTTCTTGCACCATAAGGCGATAGCAGCCCATTCGGCGTTCGTCATCAAGTGCCATCCGGCACCTTTCGCTTTCGATGCGGCGGACGCTGTGTCGATTGTCATCGAATGACCCGGCGCCACACCCGGGAGCGAGTAGGCGCGACCGTCTTTGATGACGTTCTGATATTTCGAGATCCAGATCCCGTCCTTGACCACGCCATCAACGATGAACGCTGGGTGAGGTGTGGCCGGCGCACCGGTGATGACGTCCGCTAAATTAAAACGTGGCACGAACACCATGACCGACGGATTGCCTAAATCGTCATACATGACCGTGTTCTTTCCACCTGTCGCGGCCTCGACCGCATGCCGATAACTGTCCTTGATTGAGAATACGAATGGCATTATTCAGCCACCTCCACGTCTGATTGTTGTTCTGGAACCTTTTTCGAGTCGAGATACACTTGTGGCAACGGCCACAGCACGAGCTTCACTTTTTTGACGTCAAGAGGCATCACGACCATTTCTCCGGCTTCCTCGTCGGTTTCACCCTCTACATATTCATATTCGCGCGCAGGGATGACAACTGTTGCCACGTACCAGGCGCCGAGCCCTTCACGGACTCGCAACAAATCGTTGTCCAAACAGACATCGATGACGCGTTCGTTCTCCCCTTGCCGCTCCGAGAGTGGGATCTCCACCTGTCCTTCGATTTTTAATACGCCCGACCGCAAAGAAAAGGCAGCCGTTTCGCCAGCTGCCACTTTTGAGATGATCATTATTTCGTCCTCCTTATTGGATGTTCGGGTTGACGAGCGTCCACGTGAACGCTGCGCTCTTCGCCGACCCTGTCATTTTGACCTTGAACCCGTTTTGCGTCTTGTCATAGACGACGAACGTCCCTGCCGCACTCGCGTCACCCGTCGGGGTGACCACGACGTCATAGTCCGGCGCATTTGACTGTGGCCAACCGGACAGGTTGATCAACACGAACGGCTCCGCCGAACGGAAATAGCCATCGTCCGTGATCGCATTGACGATGGTCGCCTTGCCTTGCAGCAATTTTTGTTTTTTGTAGCGCTCTAGCTCGAAATTTAACTGGGCGATCAAGTTCAGCGCCATGATCGATAGGAGTCCGCCGCCATTATGGCCAAGCAGGATCCCTTCCTCGAGGTTGTTCATGTTCTCCTCGTCGAGTGGCGTCCCTTCGACGAGCACCGTTCCGTTATTGTCATCGAGGACCCGGTCCTCCCACGAGGTCGGATCATAAATGAGTGTCCGTTGCATCACGACACCTCCGTCTTAAATTTGAATTGAAACAGTCGGCCTTTGTTCTTTTCTTTCGGTTTGTTCGGCGCAATCTCGGCACGCACCACGCCCGACTGATCCAACAGCCGACAACGGGTCACTGTCCCGTTCGGCGCTTTCGTCGTCAGATAGACATGTTTGATGACCGTGTCGCCCGACAAGACGGACCGACGGATCTTCGCGGGATACGTCACCCCGCCGATCGTATAGTCGGCGCTCACGCACGTCTGGTCGATCAGTCGGGCGATGTCTTGAATCATGTTCGATTTGAGCAAGATGTCTCACTCTCCTTTTTGTGTATAGGTGACCCCGGCAAACGGTAGCGTCGCCGTACCATGAGCTATCACGGATTCGGTTCCAAGGTCGTCTGAAGCACCTGTGCCCTCATAAAACGGCTCGTATTTGACGACCGGCGGCACAGATGAACCGCTCTCGACGATCGCCGTCACGGTCACCTCATTGTCGACCGAAGTACCGACGTCGATGCGGGATGGCTTTTGGCCAGAATACATCGAGCCGGACATGACCACTTGACCGACGCCGTTCGAGGACGTCGTCTTCGAACGAACAATCGCCTGATGGACGGTACCCGGCATATAAATGCCCGCACGCACCGCGATGACCGGGTGAATGTGGATCCGTCCGTTCTTATAGATGACGCGGTAGTAGATGCTGTCATCCCGACGGAACCAGATGGATTCGAGCCGGGTCGATTTCCGTTTGTTCTTCTCGACGGCCCGGAATGCGGAAGGCAGGTCACGTTCGCTTCGTAACGGACCATCGATCTCGATACGGAAATGATACGGGTCGCCGCCATACTCGAACCACTCCACGATTCTCGCCTTGTCCAAAATGATGGAGACGACGTCCTCGATGGCCTGTGCCGTCCCCTTCTTCCGATGGACGGACCACGAGCTCTGGATGAGCGCTCGTTTTTGGTCGGCGCTCAATTGATCGTCGTAGTAGTCGAGATGCTCTTCTTTCGCGATGATGTCGAGCAGCATCTCGGGGATCGGGTTGGTTGGGTCGAGCACGTCGGTCTGTTCGAGGACGAAGCGGAACATCTCCGTGATCGCCTCGGTCAACGCGGCGTTCTCAGGCTGCGATGTGAGCGAACGTGGCAGGATATCCCGCAACGAGAAGTCGCGTAAGTCAATCATCGATGAATCCCCCGAACGTCACGCTGATATTTCGTTCTCGCGCCACCTGGTCATCCGCGATCGGCACGTATTCGTTCGGCTCGACCAGGACGC
This sequence comes from Exiguobacterium sp. SH5S4, assembly GCF_004337045.1. Lineage (NCBI taxonomy): Bacteria > Bacillati > Bacillota > Bacilli > Caryophanales > Exiguobacterium > Exiguobacterium sp. SH5S4. The sequence continues at coordinate 50,438 of NZ_SJUQ01000015.1, read as the reverse complement.
GGCGACCGCCCCTTTCCTGCACTCGGGCATAGAGTTCGCCCGGGTCGACCCCACGCCCGAGTTTCGAGCGTTGCCATGACTTGTATTCAAAGATTGCCGCTTGGATCTCACTCTGATGGAACGATTCGGCCGTCCGGTAACTCTCTGGCAGGTAATAGACGAGCGTGAGGTCGTAATAGACCGGTAACGGCGCGGCGGTCGTCACGAAATCAGTCAAGGGACGAATGTCGCGTGGCGAGCATTTCTCACGGACGGCCTCGAGCACCTCGGCACTCGGTAGCTCGCCGCCCTCCATCAATGGCACGATCTTGACGACGCTTGGTGCCGGCGAGATGGCTTTGACGTCGATGATGCCCTGGTGCGCCGTCTTCGCATGATAGATATACGCAAGTTCCGGTCCTGCCGTCGAATAACCTTCCGGCGAGAGATGGATGCGTTCTGCGTAGGCCTCGTCCTCTTCGACGTCAATCCCACCGTTCGAGGCAGTTATGTTCTGGACCGACTGCACCCAAGGGATCGGCGTCTGCAGGTCGTTGATCAACCCGGGGGCGATCCCGTTCCCGCCCAGTCCCGGTTCGGTACTTTTTGCGATGATGTCGATATGCGGGACGCCCACCGAGACCGTGATATCACCGATCGTCTCGAAAGCGATACCACTGTAGGCGACCGTCGTCCCCTCGAAGATGACGAACGGCTCCGGATTCACGACCTCGAAACGCAGGGTCACGAGTGCCGGTCTCGCCTCGAGCCGAGGCACACCCTTGTCATTACCGAGGTGGTCCAAGTAATTGTCGTCCGCATAGGCGAGGCGCGACTGTTTGCCCGTGTAATCGATGTTGTTCGCGAGCAAGGCGGCGACATAAGCGGCCGCCTGCAACATCTTGTAGCGTGGGTCAGCTTCGTTCAGCTGCACGCCGGGCAACAGTTGCTCGAACTTCGCGACGCCGAGCTGTTCATACTCCTCGACGTCGCTCGAGACGAACTCGATCTCTGGCAAGTTAAATCGTGTCAATTTCTATCACCACCTTCACCGTCGTTCTGATTCTACCGTTCAACAGGTCTGACTCATCTTGTTCGACGAGCACCTCTTGCACGTTGACCTCAGGGATGTTCCGCTCGAGCTTCTCGATCACCTGCGCCGACCACTCGTTTTTCGCCATCTCACTCGGGTCGTCGATCGGTGGGTCCATCCCGAACTCACGATGCATCGGGTAGCTGTCCACGAGCGTGTCCAATAAAAATGAGACGCTCTGCAAGATGGCGGCCAGGCCGGTCGCCCCGTAGTCGATGGTCGTGCCGTCCGATGAACTGATTTGATGCACCGTCATCTTCAAGCCTCCCTATTTCTTTTTGAATGTCGTGTACGTTGACACGGACGAGATATATAAGCCGCCGCCGACGTTGTACCATCGGATGCCGCTGCCGGTCACGTAGCCGTACACCTGAAAACTTTGTCCCTTGCGCATCACTTTCTTGATGCGTGCGTTGAGGGACGGGCCCATTCTGCAGTTGAGCATCCCGACCTTCACTGTCGCGGTACCGATCGACCCCGTTTTTTTGGCGGAGGTCGAGGCTGTCGGTGACTTCGGTTTTGGTTTCTGCCGAACCGGCTTGTCCTTCGGGTACTCTTTCAAGGCCAGTGACAACTCGATGGTATGCGAGACGCCCTTGTTGTCGATGAATCGATGCGTCTCTTGAATATCCTCGATATACCAGAATCCGTTCGTGATCGGCTTTTGCCCGATGACGAGCGTACCGACCTTGCCGCCATCCCGGAAACTGCGTAACTGTTGGGTCACTTTTTCCGGATCGACCTTCTTCGATCGCTTCAACAAGATCTTCATGCTGATCGACTCTTGGCCCGGACCCTCGAACTCCGGCAACGGTTTCTGTTGAATGATGTCGTGCACGGACCATCTCGCCGAACCGCTTCTCGAAAGGTCGCTGAACGTCAGCACCTTGCTTGACGACACCTCGAACGAGACACCCGCAAATGTTCCGATTTTCATGATGTCCCTCCGTTCCGCGTCGTGAACTGGTCGGCGATGACGCGTCCTTTGACGTCCAACGTGCCGTTTCCGACGAGTTGGATGGTCATGTTCTTGGTTTTCGAATCATATTGTACGTAGGCGCCATCCTCGAATTCGACGTGGCGCTTCGTTTCTTCTTTAACCGGCACTTTGTCGACGTCGTTGAAGATGGAGCCAAGGATATACCCTTGCTTGGCGCTTCCCTCGACGAAGATACAGACGACGAGCTCGTCAATTTTAGGCATCCAGTAATCCCTGACGCGGATGCTGCCTCTCCCGATGATAGGGAGCTCGCGAGAGACGACCTCTTCGCCACCCTTGTCCTCGAACAGGACGCGGACCGTCGCGCGCTCCGGATAAATCGCCGACACACGTCCGATGTCCACATGTCGCATCAATATCCCTCCAATACACGTCTCAGCGACAACGTCGTCTCTGAGCCCTTGCTGATGGTCGCCGACACGCTCGTGATGATGTACTTGCCGTTGAACGCATCGAAGCCTTCCAGTTTGACCGTCTCGCCCGCGAATGCGGTCAGGAAACCAGCGAGCCTGACCGAGAAGGTCAACCCGTTCTTGTTCGCCTCCCGCAACTTCGCCATCGCCAATTTTTTCGCGGCCGACTCGGAACTGATCTCCTCGTTGACATAGAGGACCCGGTTCGTCGCAGGCGGGCGTTTCGGTGTGAAGGTATAACGCCTCACTTTTTTCGTCTTCGGGTCCGTCCACTTGACGGAGCAACTTCGATAGAGGCTCGTCAGTGAGTCGTCCCCGTTATAGTCCTTGATCGCCTTGTCCGTCTCTTTGAGGATGAGTTTCTCCGGCGCTTCTTCCAGTTTCATCTCGTCCATGACGATCAACTTTTTGTTGGCCACCTTGAGCGTGAAACCCGCGTCTGAACAAAGCCGCATCAGAAACGCGAGATCCGTCTCTCCTTCTTGGTCGACCCGATCATAATACGGATTGTCGAGGGCTGAAAAATAGAGCGACATCCCGTTCGTCTTGGCGACGTCTCCTGCCACTTTGCGAAAATTCGACTTTTCCCAAGCTTTTGTTTTCTGCGAACGATTCAGCGTCGTGCTCTGCGGGATGGACAATCCCTCGATCGTCGAGATCTTGGGCGGTCCGGAAACGCCGAACTTGTCGATCTCGAATGTGCCGATGAATCGACTCGTCGGCTTGGAGTCATCCCAACCGGTCGATACGACGAGCGCGCACTTGATGACAGAGCCCATTTTCGGACGCCATGCGCTACGCCATTTCTTTTCGCGGTCTGACAGTGCCAATGTGACCGTATCAGGTTCCGCCGAGATGTTGTCGACGAATGAGATCGATGTCAGATAGTCCTCGATCTCCCGCGTCACATTGACGTTGTCATGTAAGATTTCCGGACGAACACGACGTGCGAACTTGATCATCCGAACACCCCGTCATCTGCCGACATATCGCCGATCATTTCCGACTCACCGTCTCCGAGCAACCAATCAGGCTCACCTGCGAAGATTTCTTCACGAGGCGGCTCGGGGATATCGAGTACCACTCCGGACGTGAACACGAGCGTCAACCGGTGTTTCGGGTTGGCGCGCAATAAAACAGGGAGCAAATATTCGCTCCCCAGCAACTTCAAGGCGATGCGGTCGAACGTGTCGCCGCTCACCGTCGTATAGGTCTGCATCTGCTCCCTCCTCAGTATCGATTTCGTCTCTTCTCTCGTTCGAACTGCTCGGCCATTCGTCTGAACTCGTCATAACTGAACTTCAGCGCGTCCTCGACTTCCTGCCGCGATGAGCCTGGTGCCATATGGACGACCGGGCTGTAAACGAACTGGTAGTTTGAGTCGGCGCTCGGGTCGGTTTTTCTGTCGTCCCCTTTCCCGAAGTCGAGCAAATCCCGAAGTGGGTTGCTTCGGTCCCCAAGTTCGAGCCCGAAGCGTGAGGCGACGCGACGGAGCAAGTTAGTCGCCCGACCGCGTTTTTCCTCAGACAACGGGATGATCGCCTCAGGACCCGCCTCGCCGACGAGGCCGAGGTGTGCGTTCGTGACGATGCCACCGTTGGCATACGGCAGATACCCGCCGCCGCGCATCATGTTTTGGATACCAGGATGGTTCATGATCCCGCCATATCGGCCGTCCATGTACCGGATGGCAGCGAGCGCCGAGTCCAGTGGATTGCGCCGGTTGTTGAAGCCCGGCATCTTCCAACGCTGGAACGTCGAGTTGATGATTTGGAACAGGCCGACCGACGGGTCTCCGCGCTGGGCGTTGATGTCCCAGTCATTGATCGCGTTCGGATTGAAGCCCGACTCTTTCTGCGCGATCGTCATGAGTGGATTCAACAGGCTCAACGGCTTGTTGAGCATGGCGAGCGCCTGCGTGATGGCAGAACGTGCCACGCCCGCACCGGAACCGCTGTAAGCGGCACCCAATGACCCGCCCGTCGATTCGCTCATTTTCGGGAGGATCCCCTTGATGTAAGTGAGCGCCTGGTCTTTGACGAACCCGAACGCACCTTTGCCGATGTCACCGAACGCCCCGCTCATTTGTGGGAGGGCGACACCGAACTGGTCGAGCACTTTCGAAAGTAGTTTCGTCGGGTCGGACAGGTAACTGAAGACATCGAATGCGGCATCTTTCAGTTGTCCCGTCTTCTCGCCGACCCATTGCATGCCCGTCCGGAACGCGTCTTTGACGTTCCCGAGCGCGTATTGCGGGATTTGTTGTTGCGCGAGCACGGCTCGCGTGGCTCGTGCGTTGATGACCTCGGTGCCTTTCGGCAGGTTCATCAACGTGTCGGTCGCCGGGCTCAATCCGACACGGCCATTCGGCGTGCGGTACAGCTCCGGACCCGCGTTCGACCCGCGTCCGTCGCCGAGCACGGCCAAACCGCCCGGATGTCCCTTCGTCCCGTTCGCGTATTGCGGTACCGCCCATGTCGGGATCTTCGTGTCGATGCCTAACTTCCCACCGACCCAGTTCAATCCATTGATCACGCCATTTACAGCGTTGCCGATTTTCTCGAGCATTAGATTGCCGACTCGGACTGCGCCGTCCGCGGCCTTACCACCCATCGCCTTGATTCCTTCTCCCATTTTTCCAGGCAATGCTCTGGCCATTGAGATAATGTCATCGAAGCGGTTCTTGATCAATTTTTTCATGTTTGTGACGATTTCAACGGCACGGTCTCTCATAAGCCCGAAACGACTACGTACACCATTCGCCATGTTCGACGCTACATTGACCACCGTATCTTTCAAGGCAGCAAAAGTTTTGACGCCAAACGCCTTCAAAGTTTGGAAGATGCGTACAGCGTTCAGCCACAGGTTACGATAGAATTGAAGCGCATTCGTGACCATTTTCCATACAGTCTGTATAACCTTGGTACCAAGCTCCTTGACCAACCAATAGGCGTTCTCCGCACCATTCTTGAAGAAGTTTTTCACTCCGGCCCACATCGCACCTGAGTTTTTCAATAGGCCAGCTCCGAGCGCTTTGATGCCGCCAAGGATGCGACCGATAAACATCAAGTTCACATAGTTCCAGATGAACTGGACCGCTCCGACGACGAGTTGTTTGACCCCTTCCCAGACTTTTGCAAAGTCTCCGGTAAAGATGCCTGAGAAAATTTTAATGACGCCCATAATGATATTGACGGCGCCTTGGATCAAACCGGCCACAGAATCCCAAATCATTTTCAAAATCGGGAGTACGACCGGCGCTAAAAATTGAACCACTTTGACGATTCCGGCAAAAATATTTTGAACAGCCTGCAGTACCTGCGCGCCGTTCTCCTGCCAGAATGTCAATAGCTGGTTCCCGATGTCGACGAAGAAGCCGATAATTTTCGGGAGAAACGGCGCTATCAGGTCGTAGACTGACTCGATCAAGCTGAGGAAACCAGATACCATGTTCCCGACATTCGTGATCACAGAACCGACATATCCGGCGACTGATGCTCCATTCTCCTGCCAAAAGCTCGTCACCTGACCAAATGCGCCAAGAACATCTCCGCCTACTTTTTTGGCCAAATCGAGGAACTGTCCCCCGACCATTTGAGCCATCTCGATTGCCGTTTCTCGTACATCCAGAACGACGTCTCGCACCGATTTCACCCGGTCGCGGAACGCGTCAATCTGTTTATGGTCGAATCCGACGTCGAGCATGAGTTTGCGACCTTGGGCAAAATCGCCCGAAAACATTTTAATTCCAGCAAACGCGGTATTCGCAAACTCTTTTGCCTCTTTGATGCGGTCTCGAAATGCGTCAATCTGTTTGTGGTCATACCCAAGCTCGAGCATAATCTTACGACCATTGACGAAGTCGCCAGTTAGGATATCTTTAGCGGCCGCCAACGGCTTCAACATCTTGCCTGCACTGTCAACGATGCCCATGATTTTGTCTTGAACTTTCGGGAGCATCGCCGTTCCGTATTCGACAAAATAACGAACGGCCGGAGCGACCCGCTCACCGATGGCAATGTTCATCTCGGACCATGCCGATTTTAAAATCTCGACCGATCCGTGAAGGTTGTCCATCTGCGTGTTGGCCATCTCCATCAATGCGCCGTCCGCGCTTTGGATTTCGCCTTTCAAGTCGCCGTACTCGTTCCCCAGTCCCTCTAAGATACCGGTGAATGTCTTCAAATGTTCTTTGCCGGCGATCATCGAGATATATTGGGCTCGTTGTTCGTCGGTCATGTCTGCCAATGTGTTTTTGACGTCCATGAAAATCGTCTCGAGACCTCGGAATTTCCCTTCGCTATCGAACGCATTCAAATTCAGCTCAGTCATCGCGGCGCCGGCAGCGCCTAGCCCGGAAGTCAAGTTGACCATGATGGCGTTTAGCGCCGTTCCGGCCTCCGAACCTTTGAAACCACGGTTCGCCATGATACCGAGGATGGCATTCGCTTCCTCGAGAGGTACATTGAACGTGTTCAGAGTTCCACCCGCAACAAGGAATGCTTCCATCAAAGCATCGATGTTCGTATTCGCGCGTCTAGAAGTGTGTGCAACTTTATCCAAGAAACCAGGCAGTTGATCGACTTGGATTCCTAAGGCAGACATGGAATCCGTGACGAGGTCACTGGCCCTACCGAGGTCGATGGCACCAGCCTCCGATAATCGGAGAACCGGCTCGATTCCTGCCATCATTTGTTGCGTATCCCATCCTGCGAGAGCAAGATATTGCAATCCGTCCGCGGCCTCCGCCGCACTCTTGGACGTCTGCTTGCCCATCTCACGGGCAACTTCACTCAATTGTTCGAAATCTTTACCGGTCGCGCCCGATACGGCTTTGACGTTACTCATTGCCTTTTCAAAGTCAGCGAACGTATTTACGGCCCCTTTGATGGCAGCGACTCCACTGACCGCCGCGATGGCGGTACCGATGGCCGCCGCTGCCGCGATGGCCGGACCCTTCAATGCCGAGAAACTCTTGCCAAGCGATCGGTTGCTCTTCTCGACCTCATTCGTCTCCTTGGTCGTCTTCCCGAGCGTTTTGTGCGCCTGATTGAACGCTTTCTGCATGGATGGATCCATCATACCGGCGAGCTTAAAGGCAATCTCATACGTCTGTGCGTTAGCCATCTTTGTTCACCTCACGTACATCCGTGACGAAATCCCAGAGACGGGGAAGCGGCATCTTCATAAAATGATGGAACGGGGTGTGGACGACAGAAGAAAGACGGATGGACACTTTCTGCACCACCCGCCCCGTCACCACCAACTTGCTTATTCCGTTCTGCCGCTCCGCCACTCCTAGTTGTTCAAAAAACGGATGACCTCATTCTTCACTTTGAGCCCCTCTTTTGCAGGCAACGAACGGTAGAACTCGATCGGCTGCTTCGTCACCGTCGCGGCAATCGAGAAGGCATAGGCCAACGTCATCTCCGGCAGTGGCGAGAACTGTCCAGAGGCCGTATACGCCCGGTCCGCCTCGAGAAGGTCGTCGCCTGTCAAATCATCAATCCCTGACAAATCGACCGATTGATACGTTTGTCCTTCGAAGCTATATGGCTTCTTGAATTTTACGATCCCTTCCGCTTGCTTTTTCGACTCTACGTTCACTGCTTCCGTTTGTTCGTTCGTTTTTGCGTCCATCTTGTATTTCCCCCTAGTTTTTTGGTTTGTTAGATCATGTTACGGAGCGTCGAAAGCTGGTCTTTCCCGTTGATCACATAAATGAAGTTGATTTTATCGAGCTCGAGAAGAACTTTTCCGCCCTCTTCGATTTTGATATATACGGCCTCCAGCACTGTCGTCGTCTCCGTGGCGGCATTGACACCGATCTTACCCGGGTTGATCCCTTTCGGCTGACCTTTGAGCGTGATTTTGAGTGCGCGATGGGAGACGACTCCTGACGAGACGTCATATCCTTGTTGAGCTGCGCGAAGGGTCAATACTTGTCCAGCCATCTCTTGCATGCTGAATGATTGGTCCGTCAACGTCCGGAACTGGATTTCGACAGGCGTGCTACCGAAATGTCCTTGTGAGACACTCTCGTACTCACCGAGGAGACCCGCTCCTGAGATGGTCTCCGTCATCGGTTCGAGGTTCGGAAGCGTCACTTCGCCTGTTACACCGATCAATTTATTGGCTCCGTTATACGCGTTAAAGTTGACTACTTTTTCTGGAATCTGATTCATGGTCAAGCGCCTCCAAACATAGCGTTAGTCAGCATCTGAGGGTCGAATTCGAGGATGTTCTCGATGTGTTCGGCCGGAGGATAGGCTGCAATTTTTTGAATGAATGTGATTTTGCCGTTCAGGATGTCGGTCGCCGGGTTCAACTCTTGGCGAAACTCGATCTTCGCGCCGGCAAGTTGGCCACGTCCGACATATCCGTTTGCTCGAATGTTCTCGCTATCAATAATCGACTCGATGAGGCGATAGTTTGTCGGATCATCGACTTTGTCGAAATATGTGAGGATGAAGCTGTTTCCCCACCAGTTGAAGATGCGGCGGATCGAGATGAAACGATCTTTCGGATCTGTCGTATTCGGATAGGCAGCCGTGTTATTGCCCCACGTTTTCCATCCGTTCCAATTGAGCAATGTCACGATACCGTTCCCATTTAGATGGTTCGCTTCTTCTTTGTCGAGGTAGACATCACTGCCATCGGCGAGTACTGCCCCTGAAATTGCGACGGATTCATTCGAGGGTGACTTGTGAGGTACCGAGTCGTTGTCCGCATCCACCGCCGCGATTGTCGCACCCATGAGCGCGCTGTAATGCAGTTGCTTGTCTCCGATTTTGACCTTTGGCCAGAGCGCGATAGCTTGCTCGCCGTTATAGCCATTCTGATTTTTCCAAGCGAGCACCTCATCGTATGACGTGACCTGGGCCGTATCGATATCGAGAATGGCCATCGCGTTGAAACCTCCGTTGATCTTCCGCACCTTCGCCTGAAGGATGGCGGCGACTTCCGGATCGTGTGACCAACCCGGCGCGAGGACAGATCCAGTCACGACGTTGAACATCGGATAGACGTTCTTGATAAGTTCGAGGCCTTTGTATTGTTTCGCGACAGCATCGTACCCGCCGATGATGTCCGCTTTCGTCACAGCGCTCGGGTCGAGCTTGTCAAAGCTTGCTTTCAATGAGGCGTCGTCCGTGATTGTCGACGATAATTTCACGACAGACGGTTTACCATAATCGTCAAATGCGACAAGATAGTCTGTTCCCTTCACGAGTGGTGTCGCCCCGTTTGTGACGACTAATGATTCGAGCAATACGCCCTCCTCATCGATGACGCCTTGTCCGTTCGACAATGTGAATGCCTTGTCAACGATCGCCTCTTTATGGATTGCCGGGTCCAACACGTTGATGAGAACGAGTGGCGCTACACCTTTCACGTAAAACGAAGCATAAATCGACTCGCAGAGCGTGAACGACTCGAAGTTCTCGCTGTACCCGACAGCCTTAACAGCTCCCGCTAGGTTATGCACGAGGAAAGGTTTGTTGACCGTCGATCCCGGATTCTCTACGAGATGAACCGGAGCCGTTCCGACAACGATTTGAACCGCCGATTCGGCTGTGACCGGCGGCGTGAGTGATGTCGGGTTTTCAAGCAAGGTGATACCGTGTTTATATGCCATTACACTTCACTCCCTAAATGTTTTTTAACTTGTTCGAACAGGATGCTCTCTTTGCTACCCGTTCGCTTTAAAGCGATCGTCGCCTCGTTTAAGTCCTTCGTCGGGATGATGAGTCCTCCGATTGCCGGACACTCGACTCGAGCAAGCTCGAGTGATTCCGGTAACCCATTCGAGAAGACCGCGAACTGCGATACAGTTTTTAGAGGCGGCCCGATATATACGACTGTTCCTAACGGGACGATTTGTTCCGGTCCGTCCTCCGCCAAACTCGTGACGAATCCCGTCTTAGGTAGTTCCAAACGCTTCTCTTTTCGAGGTGGTTTAATGTGTTCTTTTGATTCTTCTGTCATATTAATTCCTCCACATCCATTCGGCCATGCTCCGGCACGGCCCATTGTGTCTCCATGACCCCGAAAAAATACGGGTCAAGATCTTCTTCATGTAGACGCCAGTTGATCCGTCCTGTCAGTTCGAACGTTCCACCGATGACCGGTTGGTTCTCGAAACACTCGTGCAATCTGTTCAAAATATAGACTGCGTCTCGATAACCTTGGTTATCTTCATTCTCGTCGTAAGTCCCGACAATGAACCCGACGTTTGTGACGTTCGGGTCCTCTCTCTTCTCTTTGCCGCCCTCGATCAATTTGATGATCACCATCGGATAGGGCGAGTCATCCTTCTGCTGTTTTTGCGGAAGGTTCTGCTCAAAGACGGAAAGTTTTCGGCTCTCACCTTCGGGCGCCACAAATTTTTTGTCGTCGAACAACGAAAGGACGACTTCCTTCAGCTCTGCCTGCAAGATGATGGGAATCATACACTCGCCCCCTTGCTCAGAATCCTCTTAATTTCATGATCGAGACGCTTATAAAACATGATGCGTCCGGCCTCGTACACTTCTTCTTGAACTTGTCGTCCGGATATCATCTGTGGCACAGATGGTCCGAACAAACGGCCGATCGGCAAACGCTTCTTCGTCTTCCGCTTAAACACCTTGACCCCTTGGATGTCGCCGACAAACGCTCCCGGAAGCGGCTTCTTGGGCCCTTTCTTTACTGCGACCAAAATCGGCTTTTTACGTTTGGGTTGGACTGTCCGGGGAGTGACAACGAACCGGTCTAGCGGGATGGTTCGCCCAGTGCTGAGTACGGTCGCCGACAGGTTACTACGGTTTGCCTTGCTCTTCTTGAGTGTCGGACGAACATCTTTCACCTTGATGTGATATCTCGAACGGGCTTCGACCGTAATTTGTTTCGTCATCGTCGTCATCGCCCGGTTGAGCGCTGCCGAGACGACTGTTGGAGCCCTCTTTTCAAATCCGACCAACTTGCTTTGGACATCCTTTATCATTCGATCGTTGACCGTGATCTCCGGTTTCACGAGCTATACCCCCTTATGACAATCGAATACATGTCATCATCTTCGTAGATCTTAATGATTTCATGCAGTCTTCCGCGGATACGGATACGCTGTCCTTCATAAGGTTCTTCGATAAACCCGATTCTAGGGACGTGGAAAAGGAGCTCGCCTTCGGCAAGCCCCTCCCCTTTTTCCGTCACCTTAAAGTTATACCGTTTCAGCTCATCTTCATCGATGACCACTTGATGCTCGACGCCATTGATCATGATCGGCGTCGCGAACTCATTCGGATTGAAGAACGTCCTTCCGATATCCAACTTCAATTGATCCTTGAAGAGGCTCATCACCTTACTCCTCTTCGAGCATCTCGAGGAGTTTGTCCGCCTGATCTGATTCGATGATGGCTGCAATCAACTTGCCTTTGTTGAGCGACTTGTCGACCTCGATGCCTGCCTCTTCGATGTCCTCCAACAGTTCCTTGTGTGTCCAGTTCTCGTCCAAGACCTTAGCGACGTCGACCGAATGCTCTTCCTGTTCACTAACATGAACAGGATCGAGCGTCCCTTCGATGAGTCCGAGTCCCTTGCCGACCAAGAAGTTCACGTCATCATTGCTCAACACGGCCGTCTCACCTTGTTTGAAGCGACGCCCTTTCAGGCGGGCGCCTTCTAAAAATCGCAATGTCGGCATCTATCACACCACCTTCGCGACGAACCACGAATGTACATCGTCCGGTTTAGGGAGGGGGCGTGAGCTGAGTCGCATCATGCGGACCTCATTGTCATGATCCGACCACACCTTCGGCACACGTACACCTTCGTACGTCAAGAAGTCATCTTTCTCCATCTGCGTGATTGCGCCATAGGCGAACGATCCGAGTCCGGGAGTTCCCATCATAAGATGGTCTTCCGGCACGAAGGGCTTCGCCTCGCCATCATCATCTTGGAACCACGCGTCATATGTGAGCAGGTCCAAACCGAGCGCCGACAGGCGGCCGAGGTATGTGACACCATTCCCGCGAATCTCGGGGTTCATTTGACCGATGTTCAGGTTCCGGATATCGAGAAGTTTTTGAAGTTTCTCATCATTCCGCATGGCTGCGGCCGCCTGACGACCAAGAACCGCGACTGTCGGGGCTTCTCCAGTTTTTTGCAAGACGTCGAGGCGCCATTCTTCGAGGTTTGTATAGATGTCGCCACCATGCCCCCAGCGATCAGCGAGAAGCAGCGTCTCTTTGTTCTCGAACTGATAGTCGATCTCTTGCTCGACGAACTGTTTGTTCGCGTGGTCGATGTACCCTTTTAGAACAGCACGTCCGTAGAAGAGCACCTGGGCCGCCATCCATTCCTCGCGACGCGCGATCATCGCGTTGAAGTCCTGCAAATCCTTGGCCACGATGGCCGCTTGACGTTGGGCCGGCGTCCGTGAACTGACGACCCCTTCTCCGAACGATCGTTTCGACAGGTCGTCGATGGTGATCGGACGTTGCGGCGCGATGCGCGGCGCTTTGAATTCACGCGTAGAGAAACCGTCACGCTCCATCGTCACCCCGCCGACTCGTGGCGCGACGAATGGCGCCATCTTTTGGCTCCCTTTACGGATATCAAGTAAAACCTTTTCAGTGACGAACGTTTCCGTCCGTGGGAAGAACGTGTCTTTCAAAAACGTCCGTGTCGGCGGTAATTTTTCGACCGCCTGTAAAAGCGTCATAGTCTCATAGAAGTTCATGTTTGTTGTTCCTCCAATCACATTTTGTCTTTCAAGTAGATGCCGAGTCCGCGTAAGCGACCCTCATGCACCTCTACATCATCCGACCCGCCGACGACGAGCGCCTTGCGGTTGAAGCGACCCGAGGCATACGCGACGTATGTCACCGACTCATCTGTCGTATCAATCGTGTCGGCGAGGATGCAATCTGCTTCCTGCGAACCGTCTGCAGCTGCAGAATCGACGAGGATCGCCTCGCCTGTTGCCGTCTCAATACCTAATACCGCGCCACGAACAAGGACGCCTTGTCCTTGTTTCAGGACGACCGACTTCGTGACGAAAGGAATCTTGTCGTCAAAGATCAACTCGTCGAATTTTTGTTCTCCGACATCACTCACTAGCTTGAACATATTCAGTTACCTCCTGTTCCTGCGAAGTTGCTGGCGATCAAATCCGCAGCTTCCTTCGTCTGATCATTTTTCGTATCTTCTTTCTGGTGACTTCCTGGCACATTGTTCAACGCTTCCGCGTCTTTTTTCACATTCTCGAGATAGTTGTTGCGTTGCGTCGAATCCGCCTCGGCAGCGTGATTCAGGATCTTGACCGCTAAGTCTCCGGCCGTGGCCTGCGGGTCTGCTTTCGCCTCATTGACGATGACAGAGAATTCTTCGTTCGAGATGCCACCCGGCTTCTTCAACGCGTCGATACTTTTGATTCGCTCATTCTCGTTCTTGACGCCCACTTCGACGCCCTCGTTCAACAATTGCTCGTAAAGCTCAGGGTGCTTGTTCTTCAAATCTGCGATATTCACGATATCGTCCTCCTTCGATAAATTTTCGGGATCGGGTTGTACATCCCCGTCACCCCCGGCCTTGCCTAACTTCGGACCCAACTCGTTCCGGATGCGCTCGATGACGCTCTGCGGCAATAGGCCGCCGTTCGACGCATCGAACGAGGCGACCACTTTTGGCGCCTCCTCTTCGAACATGACGGCATCGATCAGACCGACCTCTTTCGCCTTGTCCGGCGTCAGCCACGTCTCATCGGCCATCATCGCCAATAGCTCTTGATAATCAAGACCCGATTTCTTCGCATAGGCATCCGCAATCGTTCGGTCCACGCCCTGCAGGAAGTCTGAGGTATGTTTCATGTCACGATGGTCACCACCAGAGATGGCAGACGCGTTGTGAATCATCATCTGTGCCGTCGGTGACATGAGCACTCGGTCGCCGGCCATCGCGATGATGGAGGCGGCACTCGCGGCAAGCCCTACGATTTGAACCTCCACATTACCTTTATATGACTTGAGCGCCGTGTAGATCTCGGAAGCGTCAAACACGGAACCGCCTGGGCTGTTGATTTCGACCAACAGTTCTTCCGTTCCGGCATTTTCAATCTGTGAGGTCACCGACTTGGCGCTCGTATGCTCCATCCCGAACCATTCATAGATCCATGACTCGCTGTTCGAGACGATGGGCCCTTTGATTTTGATTTTCATCTATTTCACCCCCTTTCACGTTTCGTCATCCGGTTCTTCCGTGATTTCAGGAACGACCGCAGAGGACATGCCGGCATCTCGCCGTGCTTGCTCCTCGATCTTCCGGAGCTCGTGGTTTTGGAACCAGTTGCCCCCGCCCAACGCGACCGTTTCCTGCGAACGTGTCGTGAAGCCGTTGTCGACACGCAGTGACGCGGCTCTCACTTCTTTGAGTGGATCGAGTTGCCCTTGTGAAGGGCCGTTCCATTCCGCCCTTGCGTAGGCTTTCCGGATTGTCGGGTCTGTGAAGAATCCTGGCGCATCGATACGGCCTTTCGCAATCGCCTCGCTCAGGAACTCTTCATAGATTGGCTGGCAAAAACTAGACGCCATCCACTCGCGCCGCATCTTGAACATCTTCCACGCCTCGAGTAACGCTCCGCGTGACGCCGAGTAGGAAGACGTGAAATGTCCAAGAAGCACTTCGTAAGGAATCTCGAGTGCAGCTCCGATTTGTCTGCACATCGAGGTGACGAATGCATCGAAGTTCGCGTTCGGACGTCCTGGTGTCGCCTCTTGAATCTTTTCGTTCTCCCCTAGGAAGTGAACGGTTCCTGGGCCAAGCTCGTATGTTGTCTCATTGTCAGAATCGATCTCATCCTCAGATGGGATGCTTCCTAGCTCGTCCGTCTCCGTACCTGATTCCGACGTGATGAATACCGAATAGAGCGCATTCACGACTGCTGCCATGAGTTCTGCATCGGAATACCGCGCCAACTGCTTCATCGACTCGATGACCGGTGCGAGCATCGGCACGCCTCGACGTTGTTCCGGGCGCTCCAGTTCGACGAGGTGCAAGATGTTCTGTCGCCCTGTCTCAGCCCCGAACTTCTCCACTCGGATGCGCTCCAACTGGTCGAAGCCCGAGCTCGGGTGGCGGTTCGATATATGGTAGGCGACGACCTCGCCATCCTTGTCGATCTCGACCCCGTTGAATACACGCGGCGAACCGCTCAATGCGAAAGCATCGTCCGAACTGTTGATCCGGTCCGCCTCAATCAACTGGATCCGGAGATCATACGGCATGTTCGGACGCTGTTTGATTGGAAGCAAACAAAAAACATCCCCGCTCATGAGATACGAGAGGAATGCGAGTTGTTGAAGCTGATAAAAGTTGTTCATCCGTTGCAAATCGCAATGGATTGACTCTGCCCAAAGTTCGAACTCGCGTTCGGTCTTCGTCTCCCAGGCGTCCGCTTGTTCCGTCGTCATGCCCAATACTTCTGCGTCGACTTGGGCATTGAGTCTTAGCCCAGGCCCGATGACGTTCGTCCGCAGTCGCTTGAGCGCGCCTGATGCGAGTGGTGCGCCCATGAATAAGTCGCGCGATCGCTCTCGTAACTTTGGAATGTTCTTTTCAATGTCTTCGAGCGCCGAACCGGATTCAGTGATCCATCCGGCCATGCTCGATTTCTTTCCATTGGCGCCGTGTTTTCCGTACCCGCTCTCGTTCAGGACGTTCGTCAATAAACGTGACCGCTGTCGTCTCAACGCCATACCGGGCGCGACATACGAAATTGCCTTATCAATGATGTTCATTCAAGTGCCATCCTCCTTCCTAAAAATCTCGAGGGATGATCCGCGCTGAACGGCGACGTTTCTTTCCGCTCATCGCTCTCACTCGGTTCTCCCAATAACTGATCTGTTGTTTGATATCTTTGATGTTCGCCCGGGTCAATGTCCGGTTCCCGATTGTATAACTCTGACCTGTCGAGACCGCGATCTCTGCTTGATACCAGGCATCGAGATGCGTCTTCGCGCGTTCGAGTGTCATCACGCCTACTCCTGCTTCCAATCACTTCACTCCTTTCGACGATGTCCGCCGTTTTTTCTTCTTCCTGACACCGCCTCCGATTGCATACTCTTTGTCCGAGCTCAAATCGGGATTGAGGATCTCGAGCGCTGCCGTGTTATACACTCGTAAATCGAGTGGCTCGTTTCGGTTTCGTATCTTTTTCCAAACTTTATAGGCGACGCCTTTCTCATATTTGGTGACGAGCGCCTCTGCCGTCAGGCCAAGGAAGTAATTGGCGTCATATCCGCGACCGATGGGGAAATGGCAATAGTTCGGACCAAATTCCGGAACTCGGATGTTGGACATGACACGCGCCTTCCCTTCGGCGACACCGAGACTGACGAGCACCGCTTTGATCGGCTTTGTACGGGTATACCCCGCTACAAGGGGCGTATATTGCCCCTTCGCGTCCGAACGTCCTTTGATCGCATAGACTCGTCGATTTTCTCGGGCTTTCGTGAAGCGATAAACCTCGCCCGTGAAGTGGCCACCAGAGTCCATGCAGGTGATGGCGATGCCGAATCGTTTGCCGTCCGTTTTGGACCATGTCCGTGAGAGATACTCATCGAGCTCTTGCCATGGCTTCTCCGTTTTAAGGTCACCATGAATGACATGATATTCAATGCCCCAAGATTCACGGCCGGCTCCCCATCCGACCACCTCGATTTCGAAGCGATCATCCTGAGTGTCAACGGCTGCCGTCAGAACTTTGACTCGATCCGGTAGTTCGGCTCCATACTCTTCACGACGATTCTCGAGAGATTCTGTGTCGACCTCTTCGGTCTCTTCTTCCCACGTCTCACCGAGCGAGGTGTTGACCCATACTTTCATGGCCTCTTGCCCTTTTTTCTTGGCATCGAGAAAGTCATTGATGATTTCCTGCCATTTCTTCCATGGCGAGGCGAACTCGTTCAGATGAAAACCCCTGCTTCTCGCGTCGGGGTTACGGGCGATCCACTTACCAGGACTTCGTTTCCATTCATACTCGTCATGCAATGCCCCGCAACAGCTGCAGGACATCGAGACGCTGTCAAAATGAATCTGGGCAAACTTCAACGGTTGATATTCCCCGCACGACGGACAGGAGAGCGTCCATTCCTCCATCGTGCTGAGTTCATATTCTGTTTCGATTCGTGATGCCCCTTTGATGGTAGGCGTCGACACGAAGATTTTCTTCCGGTTATAGAAGTTGTTCGTCCGTTTCTCGGCGAGCGATAACGGGTCTCCCTCGGTACCGGCCGAGACCGGGAAGCGATCGATCTCATCGGCGAGCAAGATTCGAATCGGTCGTGATGCCAGCCCGGACGGCGCGTTCGCACCCGCCAAGACGATGTATCCGCCAGGGAACGACTTTTGGAGCGTCGTGTTCCCGGAATCACGGCTCTTGGCATCAGCGATCTTGTGTTTGATGGCCGGCGTGTCCCGAATCATCGGCGCCAGCCGTTCCTTAGAAAAAGATTGGGCGAGCGCGACCGTCGGTTGCACGACCAAGATCGGGCCCGGGTCAAAATCCACATGGTAGCCGAGCGTGTTCAAGATGAGCTCGGTCTTCCCGACCTGCGCGCTCGACATGATGACAATCTTTTCGTACTCTGGGTCGTTGACCGCATCCATGATCTCGCGCTGGTAAGGCGCGCGATCGGTACGCCACTGTCCCGGCTCCGCTGAAGACTCCGAAGAAAGTTTGCGGTAGGCATCCGCCCACTCGGACACTGTCAGATCCGGAGGCGGGGCTACCGCACTTTTGACGATGTCGCGGAATAAGGACGCGGTGTTGTTACTCTTTCGCTTTGCGGCCACGTTGCACCGGCTCTCCGTCTAACTCGGCATGAATGGAAGTGACCTCATCCTCGTCTTCTAACAACATCTTGTCCTTGCTGATATCGTAAAAGACCATCGGATCGTAATCTGACAGTTCTTCCAGTGCCTCGTACACCCCTTGCTTCAAAATGTCTTTGATTGGTGGGATTTCCGTCAAACCGACCAACTGTGGCGCGATTTTTGAAGGAATCGACAGTGTTCTGGCCCGAAATGAACCGAGCATGTCATTCATCACTCGCTTCACGTCCTCGGAACGATGCAGATCGCCTCGCATGATTTGAAGTTCGAGCTCCGTTTTCTGCCGTCTGGCACGGGTCCATTTGGCTTCCTCGGTCGTCTTGTCGAGCATCCCCTCTTCTTTCGTGTCATCCAGACGGTATTCGATGAACGAATTGACCGAAGCCGGGAGGTCGAATTGCCCGTGACCCACACGGACGAACACGCCATCCTTTGCCAACTGCTGCACCCTTCGTGTTGAAATACCAAAGATTTCGCTTATTTCGGCTGTTGTGACGGTATATGTTTTATTGTCTGAATCCTTGCGCGCCAACGGTTCGACCTCCCTTCATTCGATTATTTCCCAACAACATCAACCCGAAAGCGAAACGAACTTTTCGAGTCTGAAACTAGACTGCCGCCGGGACTCGCAGACCCGCAGGCATTTCTGTTCGCGTTCGGAGTACCTTTTACTTTTTTTGTCATGGTTGTTTCCGATTTCACTTATCCCATAGATAATTCGCCCACTTGCTCCGCTTGCGGATGCGGGTCGGGCCGGTACGTTTGTCTTTCCGCAACGGGTGGACGGTCCACTTGATCCGGAAGAAATCCGCGTCGTACTTTCTCATGTATTTCCCTCCCTCATGCCTTGTGTACATCAAGCACCAGACGAGCCATCAGGTCTATTGCGACCAAGTTCGGGGGTACTCAGCCGCTACCGAAGGGGAGGATGTGCTCGTCTGGTCGTTGATGCATACAAAAAGCCACCGAATCCGCTCGGTGGCTTGAGTGTGTCCCTACGACCTAAGGGACTATTAAGTTTGGAGTGAACGGCGAGGAGACGCGGTCACTTGCGGCGTGTGCACGCTCCTCTACACCCCAATTATCACACGCTTTTGCGGGGTCGGAGTATCAAATGCGTATCATTTCCGTATCAAAAGCGTATCATATCCGTATCATGTTTTTCGCTCGGTCGATGGTCTGACGAGCCAATGAACCGACCGGTCTCAACTCTTCGCCCTCGTCACCCTCATAGACGTCCCTGTCGTTCAGGATGGAATAGTATTCAGGGTCGGCATACTTTTCTAGGGTGGAGATCATTTTCTCTGAGGCGATATCTTTTTTCCGTGCGGTGATCGTTCCCAGCCGGAGCATCGTTTTATTCTGCTCGGCGATTACTTTATTCTGGCGGAGGATGATGTCGTTCAGGTCGACGACTGCTTTCCCATACTGTTCGAGTTCATGTTCCGCAGACTTCCAATGCACACCTATCTTCCAAATCATCACGATCGTATACGCCAGGACGCACGCGACGAGCGTGTCGAATACGTCCGGCTTGAGTTCCCCGTAACGAATCTGTTCGTACGACTGCCATACGATACCGATCACTATATAGCATACGAAGTAATACATCAGTTCTTTCCAATTCATGGCCAAACTTCTCTTAGCCTTTCCCATGTCTTGTCCCTCCGATTCGTCTGAGTGCCGGGTGGCGTTGATTTGTCTGATGAGCCCGTTCGATCTTCATCGAGTTGCCGTTTTGGTGACGGGTTGCGTTAAGGTCCAATCGCTTTGACTTCGGCGGGAGCTGGATGTATGTCGGGCGCTTGCGCTTCCTGATTCGCTCAGCTCGTTCACTTGATATGAGGAGGCGGTTGAAGGCGATACGCGCCTGCTCGATGAGTATGTTCCAAAGCCTGACGGCCGCATCCCGTAACAGCCTCGCTGCTTCCATGACTTGACGTGATATTTCCGCTATTGCATCCTTTTCGAGATCATTCATTACTTCTCACCCCTTTTTATTCAATTGGCTGTACGTGAAATAATCTGTTTCCAGTCACTACCGAGCTCATATCCCCGTCTGCGCCGGTATAGCTGATACCCGATGACGTCGATCGTGTCGCCTGCCTGGGCATCCGTGTCGTGCAGCCACTGGACGAACAGTGGGTTGACCCCGATGGACGAGGAAGGATGGTCACCCTCGAGGTGCCACTCCTTGACCGTCGTCTGTCGCGGCGGCTTCACTCCTGAACTGTAGGCCGTCTTATATTGTGCGGGCAGGAGTTTGTTGTAGTTTGGTTTATCTGCAGCCATCACTCGGACCTCCTTGATTGTCCCAAGGTGCTTTGTGAACCTCGCCTGTCGAGATTGTCTGTAGTCTCCTTAAACCTTCGCGATCGATAACCCTAACGTCGTAGTCTTTGAACATTTCGTTATTATCATCATTATCAGCGAAACCGTCGAAAATACATTCTTCCGTCTCTCTTTCATATACAGGAAATTCATAGTTCCAAGCGGTGTATATTGCGGTAACGATGTTGTTCGATTTCAACACAATGAACCTACCTTCGTCACGGTCATATGACATGAATTTAGCTTTAGCCATTTCATTCCCTCCTAACAAGTCAATCTCAGTTGTCCATTCGACTCTTCGATCAGCCCATCACTTCTCACACCATTGATTAGTTGTTCGAATATAGCTTCCAAAATTGGTACGACGATGCTGTTACCCGCTAGTGCATAAAGCGTGGAATTCCTCTTTCCTGGCTTAGAAGGGAATCGCTTTAAGACAGAATCGAAATCCTCGTCATCAAATCCCATCAGCCGCCACACTTCTCGTTCAGTGAGGTATCGATATTTTGCGTCAGTTTTAGACCTAATGACGCCAGCGTTCGGGCATCGATCTTGACGTTCGGTTATCGTCCAGCAATGACTGTCAATGACGTTCAATCTTCGTTTGTACACATCGTCCGGTTTTACAGGGTTAAATTCTTCGATCTTATTGAGCATAGATGGAATCGTAATCATGTATTGAGGTCCTGTTACGTTTTTTTCAAGGAAATCATCGATGTGCCTCATTGGTTTTTTCTCCAAACTACCGAAGTCGAAAAATCCATCTAGCATTGACACACAAAATACTCTCTCCCTCGCTTGCGGTACGCTGAAATCTCTCGCATCCAAAACTTCAAAACTATTACTGTAGCCAAGTTCGGTCATGGATTGAAGATAGTCATTAAACGCCGGAATAGTCTTCTTATCGAGAACGCCGACAACGTTTTCCCAGATAACCACTTTCGGCTTCCATTCACCCATATTGCAAATGATTTTAATCGTTTCGTGCATAAGCGAGCTCCTTGTCCCGCTTCCTCGCTCTGCTCCACGTTTTTTCATAGAATTGTTGATGTTGCTGCTATATTGGGCACGACTGTTATCTTGGCAAGGAGATCCGTGAACAAGAATATCTGGTTTTAAGTCCCAACCTATGACCGATTGTGACTTATGCTCATGGTCATATAAAGCATTGTAAGCTCGGACCCGATTTTCTTGAATCTCGACGTAATCAATAGATTTGTGATCGATACCTAAATTAACAAGAGCTTTTCGTGGCGCTCCAATCCCTCCAAAAAGTTCTAAAATCTTTATAACCGGTCTCTTATCCATTTCGCCTCTACTCCTATCTCGTTCGCTTGAAACGTTATTTGATTTCTATCACTCTCCTATGAAATTTATCGTTTCGAACATTCGTCCGATAAAAGTACCAGCTCTTCGATCTGTCGCATGTCGAGCACCTTATGCGTTCGATGGAGGGGTGAGAAACGTTTGGCGTCCGGCCTCACTTCGATTCTTCCGCTCGGGCATTCCAAGCCTTCCGCGACTACTTGTCCTTTGTAGTGAATCAATACATGGTTGCTTCGGCGTGGATGCGGGGTGATGTTTATGACTTCGTACATTCAGTCACCTCATTCCTTTTATTCAACTCTGCCCATTTTGGATTGCTGTATATGTCTCCGACCACATGGACGAATTCGTGATCTACGAATACGTTATAAGCCAGGTGGTCGCCATACATGATGCAGCCATTCGATACACGGACATGATTAATCATCGGTTTCTCCCATGGCTCATAGACGCACTTCACGACATCGCCATCATAGATGCGACGACCGTTTGAATCGTTTAGCCCTGTGAATGGCAAGAGGACGACCTCGTTTACCGGAACCCGCTCTGCCATGCCGTCATATTCAATCCCGACGGTCGCCGTTTTGAAGCTGATGCTTGTGACGTCGTACATCCACTCACGTTCGATGTGCCATGCCCTGAACGCTATATCATTCACTTATAGTCGCCCCTTTCTCTTATTCCAGCGCGTCGCCTCGATCAACGAGATAGACGTTACCATCAACACGACCATGACCAATAGATAATTGTCATCGTTCTTTAGTGCATCCATCAACAGCAACCACGTCATCACGATCAGCGACAGATGAAAGATAAACCGTTTCTCGAATGCCATCGCCAACAGCATCCCCACGATCAGAAACGTATAGATGCTCATCTACCTTTACCGATCGTCCCGTTCAGGAACGCCTTTGCTTTCTCTTGGATGGCCACGTCGAATGCCTCGTCGAAGTGCTCGATCAGTTGTCCCGTCCGAACCGGTCCGACGCCGTCCACTTTGGCGGCTGCCATTTTCATCGCGTCATGATGCATCGCTTTCGACGCCTCGAACGTGTCGAGCATCGTCTGGAACACGATCTTCTGTACCTCAGTCCCAGAGTACCGCTTGCTCAAAGCACTCTTCCGCTTCTCCTGGAACTCGCGCTCCTGCTTCCGGCGCTGTTGCCGGTTCAATTGTTGTTCCATCGTTTGATATCTCCTCTCCGCACTCACTGGTACGAATGAATCGGGCATTGCCGCCTCTCAGAATACCTAGGTTACGTCTGCATCCTATCTCGCCATCCGCGACGGTGACGAACGATCGCTCCGTCCCATCCTCGAGATAATGAACACGGAACGCCTTCCAATCCGGGCTCAACCCCATCGCCTTCGCTCCTCCCTCTGGTCGATCGATATACCGAAGAGGGTCAGGAGCGCGAAGACGGACATGCATCTCACGTCATGTAATGCGCCGTATAGGAAGCCCGCCACTCCCAACCACATCATCAGTACGCCCATATTAGTAGCCCGATGCCATCCGGGCGTAGTTCTTCTCGAGCGAGTCCTCGAACGCCGTCATGATCTCGTCCGTCGTGGCACCCAACACCTCGGCGATCTTGATCAACGAGGCGATCGATTCCTGGACCGTCCCTTTGACCGCCTTATAGACCAAATCCTCGTCCGGATAATGTTCACGGGCCGACCGGCTCACTTTCTTGTATTCGAGCTCGATGGCGAGATAACCGTATCCGACCGTCCGGGTCTTGTTCGCCATGCTCGCGACGAAGTGGAAACAGTCGGCTAGTTCCTCGATGAACCGTTCGCGGTCACGTTCTTTCGTCGTCCACCACTTCCAATCTTTCTTCAGTTCCTTGACCGCCTCATTGGCCTCGCTCGTGTAGGCGATGTCGAGCCCCTTGAGTGTCGGCTCCTTCAAATCCCGAGATTGATAGATCTGGGCATCTAGTTTTTCCTGTTCCTCGCACATGTGACGGAACAGTTCGCGTGTCAGTATCATGTTGGCCATGTCGTTTTAACCCCTTTTCCGTGTTTAAGTCGTGTATTTGGGTAAAAGAAATCCCCGAATCGTTCAGAGCCGGGGATCCAGTTGTCGGGCGTGCCGATCAGATGATGAGGATACGTTCGTTCTCGACGTCCTCGCTGAGCGCATCAGCCAGGAACTCTTTGATGTTCTCGATGGCAGCGTTACGCCATTGGCCACCGTCCGCCTCGAAGAGTGCCGCCGTCGGGCCTTCCTTCATCCGGAAGATGAACTGGCTCTCCACTTGCTCGACCTCGACGAACGTGCGATATGGCGCGAGCGTGACCGGGTTCGGTACCGCGACCTTGCCGATCGTGGCGACACCGGTCTTCGCACTGACGACTTGAGAGACGCCGTCATCTTGTAACGTCTGGACGTTCTCTTCGACGACGGATCCGCATACCTTGAGCAGGACGTCGCGGTCCTCGTTCTTCACGAAGATCGACTGCAGCTTGATGTTCATCTGTTCCATGTCCAAGAATCGTTCGAACGGATATTGCGGCAAGAGTGCCTCCGATGTGACGTAGCGGCTGCGGCGTCCTTGGTCGTTCAGACGGCCGTAGAGATGGACCGTCGTCGGGCTCTCGACATGGATGAGGTATTTGTCACCGTCATTCTCTTGGACGAAGGTCGTGTTCTCGTCGATTTCACTTGCCACATAGCGGATGAGTGACTGGAGTGAGTTGACCTTGACCGTGTTCGCCGTTGGTGCGTCTAAACGTTCGACGCTGCGGCTGACGAATGTCTGTGACTTATGGTTCACCACGTCCACTTTTCCGTGTTGTTTGATCCAGTCGAATGCGTCTTTGAGGATTGTCATAATTGTTTGCTCCCTTGTCTGTTGGATTGGTTGGTTGGTCGGTTGATCTGTTCACGCCGGACACGAGCCGGGGCGCTTGGCCCCGTTCCCGTGAACGCTGCGATTACTTCGTCTTGCGGAAGTCGATGACGGTCGATTCGGAAGCCGCGCTCGGCTCCTCGACCTTCGTGCCGTCGTCGTTGACGATCTCCCCGGATTCGATGTCGACCATGTATTGGCCCGGCATCGCCGACTTGAGCTCACGGCCGATGACCTGTCTGCCGTCGTGACCGATCATGAGTGAGGCAGAGACGGACGCCGCAGGGACCAGTGTCGATTTGACGGATGTGACGACGTCGGCGAGCTCACGGCGATTGTTCGGCTCGAGTTCGAGCGTGATCGTCACCTTGCGTTTCTTCGTCGCCTCGGTGTTCGGGTCTTGGATGTTCTCGAGCACCTTTCCGATTTCGGCGTTGACGCGTTCGAGCAGTGCCCCGTCCGCAAAGTTGTTCAGGTCGATGTGTTTGTGCATGATTTAGTCCTCCGATGTGTGTGATTTGGTTGATTTGAATGCCAGTTCCTCGGCTATCGGGTCGAGGTAGTCGAGGATGATGCCGTTCCGGCTGTAAATACGGTGCGTCTGACGCTCGCGGAACCATTCGATAGGGATAGACTTACGCTCGGTGCTGTTGCGCCACCTGAGGGCATCCTCTGCTTCCAAGAGATACGTCTCACTGTGGAGCTCGAAGTGGACGAGCAGGAATGACACCCCGCCGAAATCGAGCACGCGTCTCAGTTCCGTGTATTGTTCGTCAGACACCTTGTCGACGGACAGGTAGTTCTTCCGCGTCGACTTGGCGTCGAAGGCGATGAAGCGCCCGTCCGCGGTGCCCATGTAGTCGAGCCCGCCAGAGCGTTCGAACCAGTGCTTCTGGATGTTCCCCTTGCGGTCACGCTGGATCTTCGATTCCGGGAACGTCTTCCGGACGTGGGCGACCCGTTTCAGGCGGTATGTGTGGTTCGCCAGGTCGACCATCTGTTCGAAGCGTTGGCCGCGGTTGCGTGGGCTGATCTTCATGGCCGTCCCCCTCTCAGGTCATCCCATAGGTGGAACACGTCGGCCACCCTGCCGAGCAGGGCGTCCCGGTCGTTGAAGTAGCTCTGCCGGTTGCCGTAGCCGAGCTCTTGGATGACGATCGCGTCGGTGTTGCGCAGTCCTTTTCGGAAACGGAGGTCCCAGATGCGGACCAGTTCCGGTTGCGTCTCCTCGAGCAGTTTACGCAAGTAGACGAGTTCTGACAGTTCGGCGAGCGCATGGTCGAGTTCCTCTTTGGCGAGCACCGCTTTCTCGACGGGCGACGAGGGTGCCTTGTGGCTCTGCCCCTCGCTCGTCTGATAGCTCGGCGTCGTCGAGGTGACCAGTCGGCTCTCCAAGTGGTCGATGCGGATCGGCAGCGTGAAGAAGTTGTTCAGCTTCTGCTCGGCGATGTTCCGCGCGGTCTTCGATAGTTTTTGGTCGACGATATGGTCCATCTACCCTGCTCCTTTGTCTGCTAGATTGAAAGGCGTTTCCACCCTTGGTAGACGAGTTGTTGTGTCTCATGATGTGTGGCGTGCGGTATGTACTGATAGACAACCTGCGTACCTTCTCTTCTCGTCAGATACTGTGCTTTCGTGCCTTTGTATTTCACGACTTTCTCATGACGGGGCTTCGCGCGGCGTTCTGCTCTCGCCATCTTGTCACCACCGTCCGGAACGTCTCCCCGTCGAGCGTCCAGTCGTCCTGCTCCCGTTGCAGCAGTTCGGCCGTGGCGATGGGGCAGAGGTCGTGCTCGACATCGACCAGTTCACCCCCTTCGACGCGATGACGTGTGATGCCCTTGGACACGATGATCAGGTGCTCCGTGTCCCCCTCAGACTTGCGATAAACGATGCCACCCATGACAAGACCCCTTTCCGTGTGTGTCGACTCATTTGCGACTGGATGCGATGTAGTGCCTTGCGTTGCCGTTCCCGGCGTATCAGGTAGGCCGTCTGACCGTCGAGCGTGTCGGTTGGTCCGTCCGTCCGCCGGCTCACAGCATGTTCCCGGCGGCCATCTGGTACTTGACGATACGCTCGGCCGCCTGTGGCATCGAGATCGTCACCTTGCCGGACGCGACCGGATGGTCGAACGTGTCCTTGTTGCGCCACTTGCGCTCGATGCGGTACTCGTCCCCGAGTTCCCCGTTCTTCGAGAGCAGGACCGGGATCATCGCCGACACGCTCTTGCCGTCGACCTTGTAGCCCATGTCCACCCACTCGAAGGTGAAGATCTGTCCCGTCGCGTCCCGGAGGATGCGTCTTGCCGCGTCGCCTTCGAAGGCGAGGTAGGAGACGTGCGGATCCATCTCGTTTGCGTTCATGTTCGTTCACTCCTGTTCCGTTCGATTTTTTTGAGTTGCTCCGAGAAATGGCGGAGGCAGCGGGCGACCACGTCGTCGCCCTTGGCCTCGTAACGCCTCACTTCCCGGTCTAACGATTTGATGCGGTCCTTGCGTCCTTGCTTCAAGCGCTCGCCCCGCCCTTCAGTTCGGACATGAGCTTCGCGAGCTCGGCCTCGTCCGGGACCTGGGATTCCAGTTCCGCTTTCTTGAGCGCGGCGTGCTCACGGGACTCGCGTTCTTCCTTCTCGAGCCATTCCGGCGACTTGGCGTCCGGGTTCGTGCCGGCGTGCTGCTGTTGGCGTCTCTGTTCCTGCAGGCGGATGAGCTCGAACGTGAACAGCTTCTGGGCGATGCAACGGTCGACGATGCGTTGGACGTAATTG
Source organism: Exiguobacterium sp. SH5S4 (assembly GCF_004337045.1). Taxonomy (NCBI): domain Bacteria; kingdom Bacillati; phylum Bacillota; class Bacilli; order Caryophanales; genus Exiguobacterium; species Exiguobacterium sp. SH5S4. Next base: position 22,798 of record NZ_SJUQ01000015.1, on the reverse strand, counting down.
AGCGTGCGTTTCTCTTGGGCGACCGCCTGTTCGAGCGCATAGCGGGCAGACTCGTACGAGGCGTCCTCGATCATGTCCTCGAGTTTGCCGATGACGAACGGGGTCGCTGTGCTGATATTCAATTCGTAGAAACTGACGAGGTCACTCAGCTGGGCAGCCACCGCCGCATCATTTGTCAGCGGCTCTTTCTTTTGTTGTTGTTGTTGTTTTGTTTCTGCTTTTGTTTCTGTTTTTGTTTTTGTTTCTGTTTGTCCGTTTTTTTCGGACGATTCGTCATACGATTCGTGGTACGATTCGTCATTCGTCTTCAGAATGGCTTTGTTGAGCGATTCCTCACTTGACGATTCGTGGGTCGATTCGTTACACGATTGGTCGGGCGATTCGTCTAACGATACGTCACACGATTCGTGGCACGATTCGTCATACGATTCGTAGTACGATTCGTAGACCTGTCGGATGCCATCTATTGGGACGTGCTTGCCGACGATTTCGATATAGGGTTGATGCTTCACTTTGGCGAGCTCGGATTTGATGAGATCTTGCACCGGTTTGCCGCCTCGTTTGAAGTTGTACTTCGCCCAGTTATAAATGACGAGCTCTCTCGTCTCGACGTTATAATCGATGAGCTTGTGATAGGTGATGAACCGGTCCATCAAAGCGTTGACCGTCTCGGTCGAATAGCCGAGCTGGAAGGCCATCTCCTTTTTCGTGATGCCGTAGATGCCGCACTGGGTCGTGTTCGGGTTCGTGAGGAGATAGAGGTAGAAGAGCTTGTCCTCCGGCGTGAATTCCTCCATGATCTTCGGGTCTTTCCAGAAGTCTGTCTGTACTGTGCGATATACGCTCATTTCGTTCACTCCGTTCTCTTTTTTAAGGCGATTTGGTCGTTAGAAAGGTAGATCGTCATCCGACAGGTCGATTTTTCCGCTGCCGCTGAACGGGTCCTGGTCAAACCCATTTCTCGCCGGCGGGGCGTCGTCATCCTTCGGTGGTGGCGAACCGTCGCGTCCCCCGTCCCCTTTCGAGCTCAGGAAGCGCACGCTGTCGGCTACGACCTCGGCACGGTAACGTTTCTGACCGTCCTGTCCCTCGTAGCTGCTGATTTGGAGACGGCCGTCGACGCCGGCCATGCTCCCCTTTGATAGATACTTCGATACGTTCTCCGCCTGTTTGCGCCACACGACGCAATCGATGAAGTCCGCCTCTCGCTTCCCGTCCTGTCCGCTGAACGGACGGTCACAGGCGAGCGTGAAGCGCGTCACGGCGATGCCTGACTGCGTGTATCGCATTTCAGGGTCTCGTGTAAGTCTTCCAACTAAAACGACTCGGTTGATCATTTGGTCCCTACTTTCTTTGAGGGCATGTCTGCCTCGTATTGTTCGTCACCTTCGCGGTAGAAGGTCTCATGCTTCGGCACGATCCAGACCCAGTCATACTTCGGGTTGAATCCTTTCGGATTGAGCAGGAGCTCGTACCCGACGCCGTTCTCGAGCTCGTACTCACGGATGTGGTCCTTGACGAGCTGATAGTTGCCGTTCGTACGGTCGAGGTACAACCAGAGGGTGCCGTCATCTCGGCGGACCGAGTGCGTCCCCTTCATGCCCGATTTGTACAGGTGACTCTTGAGTCGGTCGTTGTGGATGCGGAGACGATGTCGGCTCATCCGCAGCATGTCCTGGTGCTTACGTCGCAGGTTGTGAGATCTCATCGGCCCCGCCCTCCAATTGATTGATTTGGCGCTGGATGGCGTTGACCATCCCGTCGACCTGATTCTGGGCGAAGGTGAGCGAATGGAAGCCTCGCCGCTTGCCGCCCTCGAGCGCGATCTCTTTCAATTCTTGTTGGATGTCATCAAGGTCGGCCGCAAGTTCGACAAGCCGGTTGACGTCGGCATAGAGCCGTTCGAGTTGTTCAGGTTCGTGTGTCTGCATGTCGGTTCTCCTCTCTAATGATTTCTTTCACATCTCCGATGCCCGGAACAAGATGTCGTCCCGTCGATTCAGGTGGTGAGACACGATGTCGAGCGTCTTCGTCAATGACTCGATGATTTCGATGTCAATGAGCTCCTTGGCGGCTTCCTTGTTCAACCGCTCGATGACGGTCTGTTCGAGCATGGTGAGCGTGACAGCGTCGGTCTGCGTGTTCATTCAGCGTTCACCTCCTCTGATGCATCCAATGGGACGCACTGGTCGGTGGCCTCTTCCGTCAGTGACAGCGGTAGATTGGCGATGAGCACAGCACTCTGTCGCTCAGAATCAAACTTCACCTTGTACCAACCTGTTTCGATGTAAGGATTTGTATCGGCCATATAGATCTTGGCGACCGGCTCGTCCGGATGCTCCAGCATCTCTTTCCGGACGTCGAATTGAGGACGCGCCTTCTTGGCATAATCAATAATCTTTCCTACCACCGTCGACATGAGGTAATCGCGTTCCATGTCGTGTACGTCGTCGCCTTCATTGCCGAACGTGAACCATTCTGGCATCTTTGTTTGAAACAATCGGACGCCCGTATCAGGGTCTACGATGGATATGGAATGGATCATCGGAACGACACCGTACTTTTCATCGTCGATGGTCACGACGACCCCTTTGTATGGCACAACCCCGAAGAACTCGCTTCCGGTGTGGAAGTTGATTTTGGTCGTCTTACTTGAAATCTCGATGGCCGGTGATTGGTTCGACATTACTCGCTCGCCCCTTCCTCGATATCTTCATCGATAAGATGTAACGCCCCGTAGAACACGGCGCTCATGACGAATGCGACGGCCGGGATGACCCAGTACTCGAAGCGTGCGTTCATCGTGGCCATGAGCCAAAGGCCCGACCCGAGCGCCGTCAGCAGGAGCCCGTAGCGGATGTGGTCCAGTTTCTGTTGTAGATGCATGTTGTCCTCTCCTTTTCAACTCGCGCCACCCGTGCTACACTGAAACTGTTCAGGTTTATGTGTAGCTGTGTTGCCTTTTTGGGTGACGCGGCTTTTTTTGCGTCTTGCGATGATCAGTGACGGTTGGCGAACGCCCACTCGTCGAGGTCCTTGACGTGATACAGCTTGATGGTCGACAGCTCCGGCTGGATGTACGGGATGCCGTCCTTGATGGCCATCCGGTCGAGCGACGCCGGGCTGATACTCAGATAAGCGGCGGCCTCTCTCCGGTTGAGGTACTTTTTTTCATGGGAGTAGACCTTGTCGACGGCGATCTGCGCGGAACGCTGAAGCAGCCGTTCGAGCTGGTCCGTCGTCAGCGTGACGACCTGTATTTGTGGCGGTTGCATGATGATCCTCCTTTCAGTTCATGGCCATTCATCCTCTGAAATGGTTTGTTTGATGATTGAGTCGACAATCTCCAAAGCGTCGATGTATCGATCTAAATCGCTCGTTTTGATTTCCTGAAGTGACCACAACGCATGTTCTTGAATAATCCCTAGATTGAAACCCCACTTCCTATGGAATGAGTCATGGTCGTATCGATGATTCAACGAAGCGTATAACATCGACTCGATTCTTTCGTGTGGATGAACCACTTTGAATTTCCGTCCCATGAACCGATAGTGGTCTTCATGCCTCTCGGTCCTCGGGACGATCATCGTAGCGAGAAAGTCGACGCCGCGAATCCCTTCACGGAGTTTCGTGTCGATGAGCCAGTCCTCGAAGTCGTGTAGTGCCGTTTCCGGATTAAAGTTCATATTTTTCACATTCATCACCTCCTTCAGATGATGTGGTTTCAAACCACAGCATCAGTTACCGAGAAATTTGTTGATAAAGTAAATCTGGCCTTTGCCGGTCACTTTCGTCGTACGAGTAATGCGTACGCTTCCATCCGGATTGTGATTGGTTCTTTCCAAGACTTCGAACCACCCGCGTTCCATCGAATATTGAGTCGGTTCATTCCGGTGTTGCCCGCCCTTCCCGAGATAGTTGTTTTGGCGTAACCATTCGAACAATCTGTTTTGCCCAATTGAATGACCATTTTGAGTGATGAGTTTTGCGAGTTGACCAATGAGGATGCTTGTTTGGCTGGTCGACACTGCGTCCGCGAATAACACTTTCGGCTTTTGCTCTTCGAGTTTGGTCGCCGCGACTTCCCGCTCCCGTTGCAATCTCTCGATGGTGGTCTGAGCGGCAAGCAATCCTTTTGCCATAATCTCTTCCGGTGTCTCATCCGGTTGTGCTGCCACGTACGCTCCGTCTTTCCTGATTGAAGGAAGCACTTCTTCCATGACCCACATCTCAAATTCTTCCGCTGCGGGAAGTTGAGAATTAGTGACGAGTCGGTATACGTCTGACTCACGAATTACTCGCATTTCTTGTGTCCGGTTTAAGGAATCGATGATACTGCGTTTCACCGTAGCACCCTTACAGTGTTGGTTGATCGCATCGTTCGGTCGTTTGTAACCAAGAGCTTTCGCTACGTCACTTGCAACAAATAGGATTTTTTCTCCTTCGCCCACGACGCGAATATTTTGCCCTTCAAAAGTTTTCGTAAGTTGATTCACTCCGCTACCTCCTGTCTGGTTTATTTGCACGCCACTTCTTTAATGAGAGACTTAAACTCTTCCTCATTAATCACTACATAATTTGTCGATTTTGAGGAATCTTCAACACTTGACGAAAAAAAATACGCTACGTCAATCCCGTAAATGTTTGAAAGACGTTCAATCTCGTCAATAGTAATAGGAGATAGACCATTTTCTTTACGTGATAACCAGCCTTTTGTTTTATCAAGCGCATCCTCGACTACGCCTTGTGATAACCCTTTTTGAGTTCTCGCTAAGCGTAATTTACTCAAATCGAATTTCCATTTGCATGATTCTTGCAACTTATTCACCTCTTTCGTTGAGGAATGTTCAACCCTTACCCAAAGTATATATTGAGGATTCTTCAAAATCAACTACTTTTTTGCATTTTATTCAACTTTAGTTATTTTTGTTGAGGAATATGAGAAAATGAAGGAGACAATCTATATGGAAATGGTGATTAATTTGCAAGAGTATGTTGATATTGGAGAAAGATTGAAAACAGCTCGGTTAGCGAAGGATTTATCTCTAGCGGCTCTTTCTGAAATAGTTAATATTGATAAAGGCGCTTTATCTCGTATGGAAAGAAATAAACAGGGAATCACAATTCCTCAACAAATAGAAATTTGCAGAGCGTTAGGAATTACATCCGATTATCTGATTGGGTTAGTAGACGATCCAACCATGACGCACGAAGAGTACATCAAGGTCGCTCAAGAGAAGTACAAGTTCATCGGCGACGTCTTCACTGAAGAGCTCCTCCAATCTTTATCGCAGGAACGGTTAGAAAAGATCGTGAACTACATCAAAGAGCAGGCGATCATGGCCCAGCTGGATCAAACCAATGATGACAAAAAATAAACTCCACATCCTCATTTAAGAGAGTGTGGAGTTTTTGGTTTATATTCTTGGATCATTCTAGTTGCTTCTTTACTAGGAAACGCCACATACGTTTGAATCTCTTCTACCCATACAGCGGTAGCCTTCTCGGATTTTCCATCTTTAATATAAATCATCTGTCTCGTCGCGACCTCAGCCAAAAGAAACCCCTCCATTTACGAACGCACGTTCTTATTTATGTATTCAGTATGACCCGAACAGAAATTATTTTCAACTATTTTCCGGTTCGAAACAATCGAAGGCGTTCGACAAATGGAAAATCCCTGTCGAACGATTCTCAATTAGAAATTATTCCTATAAAAGGATAATCAGGTTCCTTATTGGTATAATCGTATCGAACTACATACTTTATAGGAGGTTTTACCAACATGAAGACTATCTTTAAAATCGTGGTCGGGATCTTGATCGCGGTCACCCTGCTCGGCGTCGGCGCCGTGGCCTGCACGGGCGCGTTCGTCAACGAGGTGGACAAAGAACTCACGAAGACGACTGAAGAGGCGAAGACGGACACATCGAAACCTGGCCTCGCGGAGTACGAGAAGGTCCAGACGGGCATGACGATCGAGGAGGTCAACGCGATCCTTGGCGAGCCGACGGACAACACGGTATCGGAATCGGACGGGTTCAAGATGGAGATGGTGTCGTATGACGCACGCGGCGATCTCGGTGCGAACATCCTCGTCACGTTCGAGAACGGCGCGATGTCGACGAAGACGCAGACTGGCGTTGCTGAATAAGCGATCAAGGCGCCTATGGGCGTCTTTTTCATAGAAATCACAAGGAAGGCTGGTGCATCCATGTCTCATTTAGATGGCTTATATAAAAAGTACGGAAGACCAAGGCTCGTCCCTACACACATCACGATTTCGCAATTTGAAATAGAATTCGAAACCGATGATGAAGATTTTCCAAAAGATGCCGTACCCGTTTTCCCCTCAGAAGCGCTCATTTTCAAGAACTTCAAAGAACCCACATCATTCAAGATTTCCGGGCGATTCATCACGAATTTGTTGCCCTCAACTTCGAAAATCATGATGAGCATCCGATTCAAAGGGAAGGGCGAAACGAACGAATATCCGATCATCGATGACTCGACCATCACAACGAAAGACGATTTTGACTATTCAGGAGACGATGCGGGTGTCGATTTGGCTGGCAGTATCAATGAATTGCTCGTACCAGGCGAGGGACTTTTGACGTTCAACCTGATTTTCTTCATCGATGACCCTGAAGTTTGGGAGGAGGAGTTCCCTCTCGTCAACACGATTTGTGCCATCCCTACTCTACTCGTCGAACAGGGAGGTCAGAGCGATGGGTGAGATGGTCTATCTCGACGATTTTGTCGAACAGAAGGAACAGCAACAAAGCAACATAAAGGCAAGGGTGGGAAAAGCTGAAAGACCGAATCTCATCCAAACTGAACGCGCCCACCCTGTACAAGCAGGCGGTACAGGGGTTACTATTAAGGTGACAAAGGGAACGGCAAACTATGCCGAGTTAGTAAGAGGAGGGATTCCCATGTCGGAGACACCGAAAGATAATGCCTCGCGCCCATGGTCTGATGAACTCGAGGCTCATAAGAAGATGACAGACCAGCGTTTCGATCACCTGGAAAAGGTTAATACGATGCAGTTTGAGAGCATTCAAAAGGACATGAATCACGGATTCGAGATGATGGGAGGCCACATCGGGTCACTCGCGGACAAAATCGCCGCCTCCGAGAAAGAGGTGGCCAGCAAGTTCGATTCATTCGAGAGCAAAATCTTGCTTAAGATGAACGAACAGAAGACCGAGATCCTTGATACGGTCCGGTCTGAGCGGAAAGAGGATCATAAGTATATCTTTAACACGCTCGTCGCCATCATGGGTGTCGGCTTCGCGGCACTGGGTGTATTGGTGACCGTCGCGATCGCGGTTTTGACTTTCGTATTGACATAAGCAATCAGGTTAACCGGCCCTTCGTGGGCCTTTTTCATGCAGTTAGGAGTGAACATCATGGCAAACATCAAGAAGAACGAGAGGACCGGCAAATGGGAGGTGCGGCTCTCCCTCGGGTTCAACGAGGAAGGGAAACGTGTGCAGCGCTACTTCTCCGACGAGCGGAAGAAGACCGTCGAGTATTGGGTCGCCGACCAGATCCGGGCACAGAAGGAGGGCGAGTTCGTCAAGGTCCGTCCGAAAGGACGGGTCGGCGAGGTGCTCGATGACTGGCTCGAGTATTACATCAAGACGACGATGGCCAAGACGACGTACCACTCGTACACGAGCTTCGTCGAGAACGTGCCGGGCTGGTTCAAGCGACTGAACATGGACAACGTGAAACCGCAGCACTGCCTGCGCCTGCTCCGTGAATACCTCGATGCCGGCCTGCAGCCGAACACCGTCAACATCCGTCGGAGCGTCTATATCGGCTTCTTCTCCTGGGCGCGCCGTCTGGACTATTACAAGGGTGACAACCCGATGGCCGCCGTCGAGAAGCTGTCGGAGGGCTTGAAGGAGTATAAGACCCTCACGCCGGACGAGCTGAGACGTTACCTCGAGACGGCAGACGAGACGATGGCGAACGGTTATCGTACAGCGGTCCACCTGATCGCCTTTACCGGCATGCGCGCCCGGGAGGCGACGGCCCTCCGTTGGTCCGACATCGACCTCGAGCGCAAACAGCTCACGATCGCCCGTACCGCCATCGAGACGAAGGGCGGCTATTCGTTCGAGCAGACCAAGGGGAAAAAGGTCCGGGTCGTCACCATCCCCGACCAGTTGGTCCGGTTCCTCGAGAAGTCCCGGCTCCGCCAGAAGTATGACATGGTCAAGTTCGGATGGCGCAACGAGGACGACCTCGTCTGCCTCGGCGTCAAGGGCGCCTATGTCTGGTATTCCGGGTTGCGGCGGCGCCATAACCTGACCGTCAAGGCGGCCGAGGTGCCCGAGATCACGATGCGGGAGTTGCGACATACCCATGCGACGCTGCTCATCAAGGCCGGGGTCCATGCGAAGGTCATCCAGGAGCGATTGGGCCATGCCGACGCCAAGACGACGATGGATATCTACGCTCACGTATTGCACACTACTCAGGGAGACACGGCCGAGCTGTTCTCCACCATGATCGAGGACGTAAAAAAACCGCTCTAGGGAGCGGTTTTCGTGTGTCTGCGGCAGAAAAAAATAATTAGTGTGCAATTAGTGTGCAATGACGACTTACTTACCCTCTAAAAACGGCTCTGTTGAGCGCCTTTTCGGACGTAAACCATAATACTGGTAGTACTGCGTCTCGATGTTGCCGTTATACAGCTTGCGGCGTTTTGTCGCCGGGCGGCCGTAGGCTTTCTCGAAGTCTTCGTAACTCGTCAACATATAGACGCTATAACCCGGATACTTGGCATATTGCTGCCCGATCCGCTCATACAGTTCGATGATTTCGTCTTCCGTCTGCAACCGCTCACCGTAAGGCGGGTTGCCGATGATGATCCCGTAATCCTCGGTCGGCTTGAGCGCCGCCGCATCGGTGTGGACGAACGTGATCGCGTCACGGACGTCGGCGAGGTCGGCGTTGTCTTTGGCGAGTTTGACCATGCGCGGGTCGAGGTCGATGCCGTAAATCTTGAGCGGCTTGTCCCACTCGGCTTTTTCGTTCGCTTCATTGATTGCCTCGTACCAAGCTTTCTTCGGTACACATGGCCAATCTTGCGAACAAAATTCACGGTTTAACCCCGGTGCGATATTGCGACCGATGAGCGCGGCCTCGATCGCGAGCGTCCCAGAGCCTGTGAACACGTCATAGAACGGCATGTCCGGCTTCCAGTTCGTCAGTTTGATCATCGCTGCGGCCATCGTCTCTTTGAGCGGTGCCTGCGAATGCAACTCGCGGTAGCCGCGACGGTGGAGCGCGTCACCCGACGTGTCGATCGTGATCGTCGCCACATCTTTCAAGAGCGCGACTTCGATCGGATAGAACGCGCCCGTCTTCGGAAGCCATTCATCCGGTTTGTTGTAGCCGCGTTGCATCGCATCGACGATCGCTTTCTCGGTGATCTTTTGGCAGTCGCGGATTGAGAACAGCTGCGACTTGACCGAGCGGCCGTCGACGGTGAAACGGGCGTCCCACGGCATCAGCTCTGTCCAAGGCAAGTCGACGACACCGTCGAATAGTTCCGTGAACGTCGTCGCCTTGAACTCGGCGACGACGAGTTTGACGCGGTCGGCCGTTCTGAGCCAAATGTTCAAACGGGGAATATCCTCCATCTCGGCGTCGATGTAGACGCGTCCATTCTCGATTTCACACGTGTAACCGAGGTCACGTACTTCTTTAGCGACGAGCGCCTCGATGCCCATCGCTGCAGTTGCGATCAGTTTTCGTTTTGCCATATGATCCCTACTTTCCTAATTCGTAATTGTTAAGCGTAAAATGGTCAAGTAAAAAGGAGCTCAAGTAAGATTGCTTGAACTCCTTGTCAATGTAAGTTGAGACTATGCTGCCCTGTAAGCCATGTTCTGTACTCCGGTGCTCGTAGCGGTTTCCCTGGCACGATGGAGTGACAATCATCTATCTGCGCCGCTTGGCGCCTTCCGTCCCGTTCGATTCCAGTCAGGAAGTTCCCCTACCATAGTTTGGGTTTCTCGCTCGTGGGGTTTACCTCGTTCCACTCTGAACGTTTCCGAACAGACTCCGTCACTGTGGCACTTTCAAGAAGCTTGCACCGTATCCGAGGACTTAGGTGCTTCTTCTGCCGTCAACTTGCGTTGCCTACACTTATCTTTTCGTGTAGCACGATCACTACAGCCATCACAGGCTGTGCGAGCATGGACTTTCCTCAAGACTTGCGTCCCGCGATTGTCCAGACTTCATAGTCACTTAATCATTGTAGCGGATATTGCCAAATATGACAACTAAGAAGCCGAACTTGATTTTCATTGGCGTCAGCGCTAAAATAAGGCGTGTTCCATTGAACAAGGAGGGATTTTGATGCGTCAAGATGCAAAGAAAGGTTGGATCCAACGACTGACCTATGTGATCGAGATCGATGACATTAAAGCGCTCCACCCGAACAACGGCGTATTCGCCTTCTACCGTAAAAATCGACTCGTCCGAGGATTTGAGCCGTTTGACATTAAAGGACCGAATGAATTGTCTAAACGCGCTTATCACTTCGATCACCATAACTTGGCCCATTTACAGGAACGTTTTCCTGAATCGATTCCTTTATTCGACGCGTCGAAACAGACGCGACGCGTTTGGAGCGACGCCGTTCGCGTCGGTCTATGTGAAATCATCATCGACGGGAAGCTAAGTTTTGAACACATCGACGACAACGGCAACGTCTTAGAAGCGAATATCCGCTGGAGCGGTGAAGCCATCACGATCGACCAATAATGGATTGAATGAAAAACGCCCGCATCTTTCGACTCGTCTGTCGGAGATGCGGGCATTTTTTTATATCTCTTCAGTCGTGTCCGTCGTTTCTTCGACGACAGGTAATGCCGGGGCATACTTCGTCGAGACGACTTTTTCGGAGATGTCGGTCGGTTTCAAGAGGACGGTAAGGCCTTCGGCGGTACTTTTACGAACCGGAAACGTTCCCGGTATATGCAGTGCCTCATAGACGACTTGATTGTCTTTATCGAGCACGGTGACGGTCCCTTTGCGCGTCGTCGTCAGTTCGAACGTCTGCGCATCGGCCACTTTGATCGCCACGGACGGTTTGACCGGGTTCACGTACGTGAACGAACGACTGGCTGAACGTTTAAATTTCCCGTCCGTCACGACCGCGGCTAGACGGTACTGCCCGCTCGGGAGCCAGTCCCCACCGGCGAACATGGTAAAAGCCGGATTGTTTGCGGTCAACGTCTTCACTTTGCGCGTTCCCTGATAGAGGTAATAAGACGTCTTCAAGTTCGGTTTGTTCGAAAGAGCCAGCTTCGCCTCCGTCACATAACGGTTCCGTAGCGTCGCTGGTGACGTGATCGTGACCGGACGCGGCGTCGCGTCAAGCAACCGCTTCGTGTTCAGTTCGGTGTACGTCTTCCCGCTGACGCGAGGCATTTTTTGAAGCAGTCCCTCGATCTCAGCCGGTGTCAAATACGGATTGACCGACTTGACGAGCGCAAGCCCAGACGAGACCATCGGCGCCGCCATCGATGTCCCATCCATGTAGATAAAACTGTTCTTGACGCCGAGCGATAAAATGTTCACGCCCGGTGCGACGATTTTCACTTGGCTATCCATGTTGCTGAACGAGGCGACACGGCGATTCGCATCGACCGCTCCGACGGCGATGACTTCTTTCATATTGGCGGGGAAAGAAGTCTTCGCGCCGTCATTTCCAGACGAGGCGACGATGACGACACCTTTCGCCCGGGCCCGGCGGATCGAGTCGGCGAGCACTTTATCGTAATCCTGTCCCCCGAGTGACAAATTGATGATGTTCGCACCTTTGGCAACGGCCGTGTCGACGGCTTTGGCGACCGTCCACGAATCCGTGAACTCTGAGTTCTTCCCGTAGAAGACGTTATAGAAATGATAGCGGACGTTCGGTGCGAGACCGGCCATCCCAAATTTATTGTGCAGTCCCGACATGATTCCGGCCGTGTGCGTGCCGTGATAGTCGACACTGTATGGCCCTTTAATCGAATTGACGACTCGTGGTACGTTATAGAGCTCTTTATGGCTCCGGTCTGCAGATGAATCGATCAAGGCGACGACAATGTCTGACGCCCCACGGGTCGTGTTCCACGCTAAATCGGTACCGGTCTGCTTGATGTAATATTGGTTCCCGACCCGCGGCTCTGTCACAACGTACCCATGCTTCTCTAACAACACCGGCTTAGACGCACCGGCAGTCGAAGGCACGAGTAACGTCAAAGCCGTCAGTAGAAGAATTTTTTTCATCGCCTTACGCTCCATTCCAAACTTCCTAAGATTTACCCATTATCTCAAATTTTACGACGGATTTCCCTTTTTTCTTAAAAAAAGGTTGTGACATTTTTCTGACGGTTTACCAGTAGTCCGGCTCATCAGGATGTTCCATCTCAAAATCGATAATTTTACCGATCGTCAAGTACGTATAATACCGGGCCAACTCCGTCCGGTAAGGGTCCGGTGTAAAACCATCTAAATCTTCACCGAGCGGCGAACCGTCAATCGTTTCAAACTGTTGACAGAAGAATGACTCCGTCTCTTTATTCCAGACGATATTGTCACCGATATAGCCACTTCCAAAGCGGATATAGTCGATGATCGAAGGGACGATCACTTCAGCCGGGAGCCGTTCACTCATCCGTCCGACCAATTCATAGCGATCCCGGTCCACATAATCGGCTTGTTCAAGCGACGTACATTTCAACACTTCTTTATTGATTTCGATCAATACGACATAATCCCCAGACTCAATCGACAGCTTCATCTCTTCACCTCATCTCAATCTCCACTGATCCGTCTATGTTAACAACTATTCGGAATAAAATGCCGAAATCCTGTATACCTGTACAAATTTTCCAACGGCTCGATTCGCACAACATGATGAAATCTGTTTTTGTTATACTAAAGATATGAATCAAGAGAGGAAGTGCACTATGGCCAAACGCCCTTTGACCCCTCGTGAAAGCGAATTGATCGCGACCGCCCTGTTTGTCGTCGGGAGCGTCCCTTACGCCGGACATATCGACCGGCTCGAATCGCTGACACTTCGCGACATCGCAGACGACTACTTGTCCGGAAAACGTCCTGCCGCGGACGCCGTCGAGGCGCTCGACCAGTACATTTTCGTACGCCGCCATCGCTTTAAAAATGTTACCCCTCATAACTTATGGACGCTCGACGACCGGACCGAGCAGGAAGCGCTCCGTTACATCGTCAGACGTCCGGAATTGAAGAAAGGTGAGACGTTAAACAAGCAAAACTCACCGTTCACGATCGGACAAGATGTCGAATTCAAAGTCGACAAACAACTCGATCGCGGGCAATTCCGCATCTATATCGGGAAATTGAACGGGTACACGATCAAAGCCCAGTCGAAAGAAAAAGACAAGCTTAAATCCGTCAAAGGCTGGATCACCCATCTCGACCGCAAAGACCGGCTCGTTTTCGTCAATATTTCCGAGTTCGGGCGCGAACCGATTGACGCCGACATGTTGGTCCAGTTCGAGGCGATGAGCGCGGGACTGCTCGGCTGGTTCGATACGGCCACCCTGCCGACCGAAGACGAAGCGAAGACGGCCAAACAAATGATCGCCACGCTACAACGACGCGACCAGCCGTATTGGTTCACACTGACCCAAGCATTGAACCATCCTAGACCTGAACATGTGAAACGCTGGAATACGGTCGTCAACCTGCTCGTCAAAGCAAGCGCCGGTGACGCGGCCGCCGTCGAGACACTCGAAGTGAAAGAAGACAAATACTTTAAAGACGCCTTTTTACGGGCGCTGCGATCACTTCACACCGAATTGACGAAAGCGACGTGACCGTGTCTTGACAGGTGGCCTCGGGTAATCCGAAGCCACCTGTTTTCACCGTGGTCGCCATATGGAAAGGAAGAGGGATATGCACGTATTGATCGTAGAAGACGACCCGGCCATCTTGCGCCTCATTGAAGGGACGCTGCGGCAGGCCGGACATCACGTGTCGGTCGCCATGGACGGACACGCGGCTGAGCAATTGTTTTTATCGAACCCGGCCGACGCCGCCGTCATCGACATCATGTTGCCCGGGATGGACGGGCGACAGTTGTGTCATCGCTTGAAGGAGCTCGTGGACATCCCCGTCATTTTGCTGACGGCGCTCGGGGAATGGGAAGACAAACGGAGCGGGTTCGAGCATGGCGCCGATGACTACATGACAAAACCGTTCATTCCGGAAGAACTATTATTCCGGCTTCAAGCCGTGGCGAAACGGTATGAAAAAGTCGCCGCCTCATTGATCAAGGCCGGGCCGCTCACGTTAAATCTCCGGGAACATCGCCTCACCTTTAATCAAGAGACGATTCACCTGCCAAAACGCGAATTTGAGCTGTTGTATCAGCTCGCGGCCTTTCCGGGACGCGTGTTCAGTCGCGACGAGCTGATCGAGAACGTGTGGGGGTTAGAGTTTGACGGTGACGACCGGACGATCGACGTCCACATCAAACGGCTCCGTAGCCGCCTACCTGATGAGACGGTCATGATCCGAACCGTCCGGGGCATCGGCTACACGCTCGAGGTGAAGCCATGAGATCGCTCTATTCGCGAATCGTCGTGACCGTGTTCATGATTTTACTCTTGTCGGGTGCCATCGCCCTGCTCGTCAGTAACGTCGCCTATTACACATGGTGGCAGCCATCGTATAGCGCGAAGACTGAACAGATGGCAAGTTCCGCGCGCGGCTACTTTGACAATCATACCGATCAGGACGAGACCGCATTTTATTCGTTGCTCGCTCAAAGCGGCTACCAACTGTTCGTCGTCAAACCTGACGATCGCATCATGCGTTACGGTGGCACGTTCCGGGACGAGACGATCGATGACGAAACGATCGATGCGGTCCGCTCGGGCATCGCCTATGAAGGGATGCGCGATTACCCGTTCCATTTGTTTTTGCTCGGTCTGTTCGATAACGAGGTCATCAATACGTACGGCTTCAACGTCGCAGGGGCTGACGGGGATGATGCCGTCTTCCTACGTCCGGACTTAGGTGCCCAAATTCGTGAGCTTCATCTGTTCGTCGGACTATTTTTCGCCGTTCTGACCGCTTCGGCTTTCATCTTGATCGCCTTGGCGACCACGCTGCTCGTCCGGCCGCTTAAAATCCTCACGGCTGCGACGAGCTCTGTCGCCTCCGGAGAGCGCCCGAGCTCGCTCCCGCTCAATCGTCATGATGAGATCGGTACGCTCGCACGTCGTTTCGCCCACATGGTCGATTCACTCGAAAAGTCAGAAGGTGAACGTCGACGATTCGTCTCGAACGTATCGCACGAATTCCAATCACCGCTCACTTCACTCACAGGCTATGCGAATATTCTGGCCGATCAGTCCACAGGCGAGGCGAAAGAATATGCGACGATCATCCGGAATGAGACGGAACGTCTGTCAGGGTTGACCAAACAGCTGTTGATGCTCGCCCGTCTAGATGAGGCCAACGTGTCTCTCCAGACCGAGGTCGCGATTAGCCGCTCCATCGAAGACGTGATTCGCATGCACGCGTTCGAACTCGATCAAAAAGGAGTCGCCGTCACGACGGATCTCGATGCGTCGCTCGTCGTCACGGGCGACCCCGTCTTGTTGTCGCAAGTTTGGTCCAACTTGTTGTCCAATGCGATTCATGCCTCACATGAGGGCGGGATGATCACGATCCGGGCCTACGAGGAGACACGTCCGACCGTCTCGATCCAAGACGAAGGTGTCGGCATGGACGATGCGACAAAGGCTCGCTTGTTCGAACGCTTCTATAAAGCCGATCTGTCCCGGACGAGTCGCGGCACCGGACTCGGGCTCGCGATCGCGAATGACATCGTCCGCTTGCACGGCGGGGAGCTCCTCGTCACTTCAGAGCTCGGGCGTGGCAGCGTCTTTATCGTTCGCTTGTAGGTTTGTTCATATTCCGTTCATGTTCGTCAGCTATGCTTCCTTCATCGACATGAAGGAGGTTTTTTTATGGAGTTAGGACTGAAAGAAATGTGGCGTCAAAAACGGAGGTTCTCGCTCATTTTTGTGATCACGCTGCTCATCGTCTTGTTGACGACGCTGATCACCGGACTCGCCGATGGGCTCGCTTACGATAACGGTGCGACCGTACGTGAACTTGATACAGACACGTTTCACTTGTCCGCTGACGCGGAAGGTCAATTGACGCGATCGTTCATCGAACAAGCGCCAACGGACGGTTTGACACCCCTTGCCGTCAAACCGCTCACGTTCGTGAACGAGACGAAAGTCGATGCGACCGTTTTCGCCTTGCCGGCCGATTCGTCGGTTGGACCGTCACTCGACCTCGCCGTCGGGGAAGTGCTCGTCGACCCGAGTTTTCTTGAGACATTTGTCGTTGGAGATACGGTCGAAGATTTCACGAGTGGGTATCGCTTCACCATCGCCGGCGTGACGGATGGACGGTTCAGCCACGCCCCGGTCGTCTGGACGACGATGGAGACATGGGCCGCCTATCAACAGGCGGCCGGTGGTCCGACTTACGTGTCTGCTTTACTTGGAGAAGGCGACACGTCCCTCTCCGCGTACACGAAACAAGAAATCATCGAGTCCGTTCCTGGCTATTCGGCCGAACAAGGCACGTTCGATATGATGCGCGGTTTTCTATTAGTAATCGGCGCATTCATCTTGACAGCATTCTTCTATATGGTGACGCTACAAAAGTTGCCAGAGCTCGGGATTTTAAAAGCAATCGGCATTCGGACACGTTCGATCGGCACAGCGCTCGTCAGCCAAGTGTTCGTCACCGTCGTCTTCGCGAGCGGCGTCGCGTCATTGATCACATGGCTGTCGACACGTATCGTCCCAGAAGCGATTCCATTTCAATTTGAGCTTGCGAACGTGATGCTCTTTAGCGCACTCTTCGTCCTCATCTCGCTCCTTGGGACGATCTTGCCACTACAAACACTACGCCGGCTCGACGCAGCTGACGCCTTAGGAGGTCGAATGACATGAAACTGATTGGCATTCATCACGCATATGAACAACCGATTTTGTCTGGGATCGACTTGACCGTCTCTCCTGGTGAGTGCATCGGGATCGTCGGACCGAGCGGTAGCGGGAAGAGTACGCTCCTGCAAATTCTCGGGTTATTGAAACAGCCGGATGCCGGGGCACTCTATCTCGATACGGTCGATGTATTTACACTCGACGAAGAAGCGAGACGGAAGTTACGCCTCAATGAGATCGGGTTCGTCTTTCAAGACGCCCACCTCGTCCCGTATTTGACGGTCATTGAACAACTTGCACTCATTCAGGCGGAAAGTGACACAGACGGCGACGCGAAACAGCTGTTGACAGATTTCGGACTCGGCCATCGATTGAACGAGTTGCCGAATCGTCTCTCCGGCGGCGAACGGCAACGGGTCGCTGTGGCCCGCGCGCTCATCAATGACCCGTTGCTCCTGTTGGCTGATGAACCGACAGCAAGTCTCGATTATACGAACGGCCGCCTCGTTATGGAGCGTCTCGCCGCAGCGGCGCATGAACGGAACAAACGAGTGATCGTCATCACCCACGATGAGCGCATGCTTGATGTGTGCGACCGGGTGCTCCGTCTACGAGACGGTCAGCTCGAAACGCTGTAACATGCTCGCACACTAACGGCTTAATCGGGGGCGCTAGCATGGGGAATCCCCGCTTCTGATCGGGGAGATTGAAAAACTTTAACTGATTATGAGAAGAGGAGCGCCGACCCGGAAGGGATGACGCTCCTCTTCTTTCAGTATCTATGACCGCGTGTTGAAGTGTTCATCAACCCACCCGATGCTTTTCCGGATGACGGATGAGGTCGAGATGATAGGACAACCAGGCGCTGAACGTGATGTGAACGGATAACGTACGCATCACATCGATGTCAATCTGTTGAATCTTCAGGAGCCTCTCTTCGATATGGTGTGAGACGAGGAAGACGTCGGATAACGCCAGGAGCGCCCGCATCGCCTCATCTGGTTTGACGCCTGCGGTTACCGCGAGCGTATGTAGCGACAGATGAATGCTGCGAGTTGTCCCGGTCAAGTAACATTCGATCAACGCATCGAGCACAGGCGACAAATGTGTGGTCTCGTGCGTCCCCCGGTGATAGATGCTGATCCCCTCTTCGGTCACGTAATCCGTCCGCCCCATTAAACAAGCTTGAATCATCCGATACATCGCTTCACGCGTCACGTCCATCCGCCTCCTTCGTTTCTGCCGTTTCAGCATAATGTCAAACGACTCACGGGGCAAATATCCTTGTTCACACTTCCATAGACAATTCGGTCACATATGCTCGGACATTAGTAACTCGAACGTGAACGAAACGATTCGTTTCGGGTACAATAATGGAGAAGGGAGCGGTTTTATATGCAGAAAAAATGGAAGTACGGTCTCGCGACTTTGTTCACAGGCTATTACGCCGTCAGTTATTACGCGTTCAAGCGGATGACTCGCGGAAAACGTAAGACGCCCGAGATGCTCTTAGCACCCTATACGAAAGAAGATCAATCCTTTTATCACGACGTGCCGTTCGAGCACGTCTCCCTCCGTTCCCGTGACGGCTACCGTCTGTATGGCCGGGTCTATCGGAACAATAATCATAAAAAGTGGGTTGTTTTTGTCCACGGTTATACGGCCTCCCACAGCTTTATGGCACCGCACTTGGCGATGTTCCACCGGCTCGGCTATAACTTGCTTGCGGTCGACTTGCGCTCACACGGAGAGTCGGAAGGGGTGTACGCCTCGTACGGATACCACGAGAAACATGACATCGTCGACTGGGTCGAGTGGTTACGTGACCATGAGACGGTCGATCAAGTCGGGCTCCACGGCGTATCGATGGGTGCCGCGACGATTCTTCAGGCCGGCCCGCTCACTGATGTGGATTTTTTGATTGCCGAGTGCCCGTTCGATGACATGAGGCAACTCATGCGCTACCAATTGAACGTGCTGCATCGCTTACCGGGTGACTTGTTGTTGCCCGGTATCGATTACTTCTTGTGGAGTCGGGCCCGGTTCACGATGCGGCAAGTCCGACCAAAAGCAGCGCTCGCATCAATCACTGCACCGGTGCTGTTCATCCATGGCACGAAAGACGACTTTGTCCCGACCTGGATGTCCGTCGAGATGAACGCACTCAACCGTCAGAACGCGCTCGCACTCATTCACGGTGCCGAGCATACGAATTGCATCTTAAAAGACCAACCTGCCTACGAGAACGCTGTCAGTCAGTTTTTGCGTCGGTGACGTGAATCGGCCCGGCGATCAAGTCGAGCAACGTATGGATGAGGATCAGCGGCCACAACATTCCCATCGCCAAATATAAATAGCCGAACAGGAAACCGACAAGGCCCGTCGTGACAACCCCTTTCGGACCCTGGTACGCATGGGCCAGACCGAACAGCCCGCCCCCGATGATGGCGAGCGTCGCATCCGGGACGTCCGTGTATAAAGAAATCGTATACAAGAGGACGCCGCGGAATATGAACTCTTCGGTCGCCCCGGCCGTGAACGATACTGCGCCCCACGCCCTCGCTTCGTCGGTCGTGCGCGGAAGGAGCAACCGTTCAATCTCAAGCCCGTAAAACGGCCGAAGCTTTGTCCGTAACGCGGCCGACGTCTTGACGAGCAAATAGAACGCGATGAGACCTGAGATGACTATGGTCGAAAAGAAGAAATACTGCCAGGCGCGCCCGTCCCCATCCGGCGGCGCGAACCCGAGACCGACCGCTTCCGGCGGGACTTGGAACAAGAAGACGAGCGCTAGTAAGAGCAGGCTCAGCCCCCATGCCGACTTGATCGTCTCTTCATAGACACGGGTTCTCCCGAGCGCCTCGATCATCGGCTTCACGAGCCGGGCGTTGAATAGTTGTACGATCAATAAATACGCAAGAATAATCGTAAAGACGACCTGTTCAAGCATCTATATCCTCTCCTGTCCTTCCTGTTAGCTATATGCTACACTATTCGGGTATTGTCTAGAAAGCTAGGAGGCGGAATCTTGAAACGAATGATGCTGCGACTGACCGGCGTAATGCTTGTGATCGTGCTGTGCCTCGGCGCAATCGGCTGGTTTGGTCAACATGATAAAGTGAACAACGCCCTCTACCGGGCCTATTACGGTGACCACGGTATCCCGGCGGTCCACCAAGACGTCTACAAGGAAGCCGCGGCCACCTATGACGTCGATTGGCGGCTACTCGCCGCCGTCCACCGTGTCGAGACGATCTTCTCGCACAGTTCATCGATGCGCTCTTCGGTCGGCGCGATCGGACCGTTCCAATTTATGCCGCGGACGTGGCTCGGTTGGCAGTACGATACGGATGACCAAAAAGGTGATGTCCCGGAAGACGAAGTCGATTTGACCGACTTGACGCTGATTGAGCAGTACGGCGGCTTAGGCCGAGACGGGGATGATGACGGCAAGGCCGACCCTCATAGTTTGGTCGACTCGGCCCATGCCGCCGCTTACTATTTGAGCGAGCACGGCGGGCAGACGACTGATTCGGTCGACTCGATTCAAAACGCCATCTTTGAATACAACCGGAGTGACCAGTACGTGTCAGACGTCATGTCCTTTTATGAGCAGTACCAGGACGAGCTGTCGTTACTGCCTGGTGACGCGACGACGACAACGCAGCAGGTCGCCCGGTATACGATCCGGTATCTCGATTGGTTCGCAGGCTGGGCATGACCCGGCACTATTTGGTTAAAGTGAGGAAACAACATGAACACGCATATCGAGGAAGTGACGATTCGAGTCAAATCGATATTTAACGAAGACAAGACAAAGCGTTACATGCGAACGTATGAATTCACCGATGTCGTCGATGGGGTAATTTGTGCCGTCATCATCTATTCTCCACGGATGAGCGATGCGTTCTTATCAGGTACGACATCTCAACGTGCCTACATGCTCATGCGGAACCATTTGGACAAACCGATCCGCGAGATGCGCGTCATCAGTCTCGTCCCGACGCTCGCCATCAATGACAACCTACCCTACGTCGAGTCCCAACTCGACGAAGTGAATTTTCATTACGTGGAAGAGACGCTCGACGAGGTCGAGACGAGCGGCGGCATGATCATCGTCGGTTGGGGCTCACCCGGACGCCTCATGCACCATTCCACACTGTACAAGACGTTATTCGCCGAGCATGAGGCGAGCATGTATTGTATCGGTACGACGTCAAAAGGCGAACCGCAACAAATTCGCATGGCCAACGAAAATACGATACTCGAAGCGTTCAATAACGAATCGATCAAACCGAAATTTAAGATCTTGAAAGAGACAAAACAGGACGACTCGAAATGAGTCGTCCTGTTTTGTCTCTTATTCGTATGTCCGTACCGCGTCATATCCCGGCAAGTTGTCCGAGAGCGTCGACCAATCTGACGCCATC
This sequence comes from Exiguobacterium sp. SH5S4, assembly GCF_004337045.1. NCBI lineage: Bacteria > Bacillati > Bacillota > Bacilli > Caryophanales > Exiguobacterium > Exiguobacterium sp. SH5S4. Next base: position 1,329 of record NZ_SJUQ01000015.1, on the reverse strand, counting down.
TCCTCATCCGACAGCAGACAACGGTCGAGTTCACGCTCGACAGGCTCACGGTCCATCCGCTGACCGATTAACACGAGCTCGGTCTGTCGATCCCCATACGGCTCGATGTAATCCGTCTCGAGCTCTGGTTCGGCGGCAAACATCTGCTGTCGCTCTACTTCCGGGAGTGTCGCCAACCAGCGGCCGGCGTGTTCGAGCGTCGACGCGTACCCCGCTTGTGAGAACAAGCAGGCGATGTCGCTCCGAGAAGCGATCCATAAAAACCCTTTGGCCCGGACGATTTCTTCCGGGAACTGTTCGATCCACGCGAGCAACCGCTCGGGATGGAACGGACGGCGGCGGCGATAGACGAATGAACTGATGCCGTATTCTTCGGTTTCAGGGGTATGGTCGTCTGTCTCGAGCTCTTGGATCCATCCGGCGGCGTGCATCGCCTGGTCAAAGTCGAACAGGTTCACGTTTAAAATGTCAGACAAACTCACGTTGCCGTATGTGCTTGTCAGTAACCTCGCTGCTGGGTTTAGCGCACGAAGCAGACCCGCAATCTCATTCAGTTCGGCTTCCGTGACCCGGTCCGCCTTGTTGAGGACGATGATGTCCGCAAATTCGACTTGGTCGACGAGTAGATCGACGACTTCCCGGACGTCATCCGTGCCGACCGCCTGTTTACGTTCATGCAGCGATTCGCCCGAATTGAAATCTTTTAAAAATCGATATGCGTCGACGACCGTCACCATCGCGTCAACATACACCCGGCTCGTCAAGTCGATACCCAAGGCTTCATCCGCATATGTAAACGTCTGCGCGACCGGGATCGGTTCTGAGATGCCTGACGACTCGATGATGATGCCGTCGAGCTGTCGGTCAGTCGCGATCTCGCTGACCGCCTCGAGTAAATCTTCTCGCAACGTGCAGCAGATGCAACCGTTAGACAGCTCCACCAACTTCTCGTCCGTCCGCGAAAAGCCCGCCCCTTCAATCAATCGCTCATCGATGTTCAGTTCACTCATATCGTTCACGATGACGGCATATTTTTTACCGTCCCGATTGTTCAACATATGATTGAGCAACGTCGTCTTGCCACTTCCCAAATATCCGGACAAGACTGTGATCGGAATTCGTTTCATGATGTATACCACCTTTAAATCGTAATCATTACTTTTTAGATAATGAACGGGATCACGTCCGTTGTCAACAAAAATGGGGCTGGGACATAACTAGCCTGTTTTAAAGCTTTTCAATAAAAAGAGGGGTCCGGTCACCGATTTTCGGTGGCCGGACCCCTTCTTTGCACTTCCCCCGATGCCCACGGCGATGAACTTCCGTAGG
>NZ_SJUQ01000014.1:0-79612 GCF_004337045.1 Exiguobacterium sp. SH5S4 | reverse complement strand
CGTCCATCATACGCAGCGCACTCAGTTTTTGTTCGATCGAATGTCGACTTCTCGCCATAAAAAAACACTCCCCAATCAGATAAACAGATTTGTTATTTCATCTGTCTACCTATTGGGGAGCATATCAATGCATGAGGACGGGGGTTGTGTTCGGTTTCAGCGGAACTTAAAAGGGTTCGTGTTCGTAGCGGAAACGAGGAGCTCGACCTCGAGTTTTGCTGCCGTGAACTTCTGTTGCAAGACGTCGACGACGCCTTGTTTCATGACGCTCTCGACGTGATGACCCGGGTCGACCACGGCGAGCCCGAGCGCCATCGCGTCGTGGGCGACATGGAAATATAAGTCACCGGTCACGTAGGCGTCGGCTCCCTTGAAGTGCGCGGCCGAGACGTACTTGTTGCCGTCACCACCGAGCACGGCCACTTTTTTGATCGTTCGGTCCAAGTCGCCGACGACCCGCACCGCTTCGACACCAAAGCTTGCTTTGACATGTTCAGAAAATTCAGCGAGCGTCAGCGGCTTGTCGAGTCGACCGATGCGGCCGAGACCTAGGACAGGCCCTGCAATCTCATCCCGAATCAAGTCATGAGCGACCTCTTCGTAAGGATGAGCGTCAAACATCGCTTTTAACACCCGCTTCTTCTTACTTTCGGTAACGATCGTCTCGATCTTCACTTCATCGACTTGCTCCGTTTTCCCGATTTGCCCGAGGTACGGGTCGGCCAAGTCGAGCGGGGTGAACTGCCCTTTCCCTGTGACCGTGAATTGGCAATCGCCGTAATTCCCGATCCGACCGGCTCCGGCCTTGCCTAACGCTTTAGACACGGCGGACTGATGTGTCTCCGGGACGAAGACCGACAATTTATACACCGGCTCTTCATACGTCGGGACGAGCACTTCGGTCTCACGCAATCCGAGTGCCTCGCTCATCCAGTCGTTGACCCCACCCTCACAGACGTCTAAATTCGTATGGGCGACGTAGACGGCGATGTCGTTTTGAAGACATTTCATGACGATTCGACCGGCGGCGTTGCGATCGGTCACTTGGGTGAGCGCACTAAAGATCGGCGGATGATGCGCGATAATCAAGTCCACCTCTTGTTCGATGGCTTCGTCGACGACCGACTCGAGCACGTCGAGCGTGACCATGACCCGATTCACTTGTTTATTCAGCGTACCGATCTGCAGGCCGATCTTGTCGCCTTCGACCGCGAGGTGTTTCGGCGCGAACTCTTCAAACAGTTGGATGATATGATTTCCGTTTGCCATCACTGACTCACCTCTCTCATTTTGTCGCGTAACGTTTTGAACTCCTCCTGCTTCCGGACGAGCGCCTCGGTCTGGGCGCCTGCGGCCATTTGACCGAGCACGTAATCCAATTTGTCCGCTTCCCGGCCCCACTTCAACTTGAACGGTTCAGGACGAGTCTTTAGCAACTCCGGCCCGAACATAAGCTGCCACGTCCGCTCCGCCTCGTCCGCACTGTAACGCGTTTCTGTGCCCCGCTCTCCGACAAGAATCTCATATATTTTATCGTTCTCCTCGACGATCGTTTCTGTGACGAGCGTAAAACCTGATACAAGCAACCATTCCCGAACTTGCTGTCCATCGACGTTCGGTTGCAGCACGAGTCGTTCGACCGCGCCTAACTTATCCCGTCCGTTCTCTAAGATCGAGCGGATCAAGCTTCCGCCCATCCCACAGATCGAGATACATGTTGCCTCGTCTTCATTCAGGACCGCCAATCCGTCACCGAGCCGGACGTCAATCTTGTCCGATGCGCCGATCAAATCGACTTGGGCTTTGGCCGCTTCCATCGGTCCTTGATTCACTTCTCCGGCGATGGCCCGGTCGATGATTCCTTGCTGTACGAGATAACACGGGACGTAAGCGTGGTCGGAACCGATATCGGCTAAAATGCTTTTAGCTGGTATAAAATCGACGACTCGTTTCAGTCGCCGGTCTAACGTGACTTGTTCTTGCATGGGGACAACTCCTTTTGTCTACTTCTTCTTTAGGGTAACGAAATATTCTTGTCCGGACAACAAAAAACGTACCCCAGAAGGAGTACGCCTCACCCTTATTGTTCGATCAACCATGTCGCGAGCACGTCGGCTTCTTCGGCAGACGCGAGACCGGCCGGCATTGTACCTTGACCGTTGACGATGATGTTCGCGATTTCTTCAGCAGACAAACGTTCTCCGACTCCAGTCAACGCCGGACCGACGCCACCTTCAAGATTTCCGCCGTGGCAACCTGTGCAGCCTTTAGCAGCGTACAAGTCTTCCGGGTTCATCTCGGTGACGGCTGGACCTTCAGCGGCTTGTTGCGCTTGGTTTACGCCAAAATACGATAATGAGACCATAGCGATGATTGCGACGATCGCAATCGCTGCAAACGGTAACAATGGATTACGCATTGTATTTCCCCCTCATGTTCTTTCCAAATTTCTACCCATCACTATTTTACTCAAAAAACAATAAAGAAGGAAGGAAAATCACTCATTTTCCTTCCTTTCTTCTAAAACTTCACATTTTATTCAAAAACACGATTAATCGAGGAAGTCTTTCAAGCGTTTCGAGCGACTCGGGTGACGGAGCTTCCGTAACGCCTTCGCTTCGATTTGACGGATCCGCTCACGCGTGACCCCGAACACTTTACCGACTTCTTCGAGCGTGCGCGTCCGACCGTCATCAAGCCCGAAGCGGAGACGGAGTACGTTCTCTTCCCGGTCTGTCAACGTATCGAGCACGTCTTCGAGTTGTTCTTTGAGCAGCTCGTAGGCTGCTGCATCCTGAGGTGCCATCGCATCTTGATCTTCAATGAAGTCACCGAGGTGCGAATCGTCCTCTTCACCAATCGGTGTTTCAAGCGACACCGGTTCTTGCGCGATTTTTAAAATCTCACGAACTTTCTCAGGCGTCAATTCCATTTCCTTGGCAATCTCTTCAGGAGCCGGCTCACGCCCGAGGTCTTGCAACAATTGACGTTGAACACGGATCAATTTGTTGATCGTTTCGACCATATGGACCGGAATCCGGATCGTTCGGGCTTGGTCGGCGATGGCACGTGTGATCGCTTGACGAATCCACCACGTCGCATACGTCGAGAACTTGAACCCTTTCATGTAGTCGAACTTCTCGACTGCCTTGATCAGACCCATGTTTCCTTCTTGGATCAAGTCAAGGAACAACATACCGCGACCGACATAGCGTTTCGCGATCGAGACGACGAGACGAAGGTTGGCTTCAGCGAGACGTTTTTTCGCCTCGTCATCGCCTTGCTCGATTCGCTTCGCGAGTTCGGTCTCGTCTTTGGCACTCAACAAATCGACACGGCCGATTTCTTTCAAGTACATCCGGACCGGGTCGTTGATTTTAATTCCTGGCGGTACAGCCAGATCATTCAAGTCGACCTCTTCGTCTTCTTTTTTCGTAGGAGTCTCTTCGGCATCGGCCGCATCTTCTGTGACGCGGATGTCTTTGCCTTCTAAATCTTCAATGAAGTTATCGATAAAATCTGAATCGACCTCAAAATGGCTGAGGCGATCCTGGATCGCTTGCATCGATACGACACCCTTCTTTTTCCCCAACTTTTCAAGTTCGTCTATGGCGTTAAATAAATCCTCTTTTTTCTTCTCTGCCATCTAGCAGTTCAACTCCTTCCAAACTTCCTTCACGTTCATCGTTCACGTAAGCGGCGACTCCGGGTAATCAATTCTTGTAGCTTCGATGCCTGGTCTACTATACTTTCGGCATCCTGCCCGATTTCCCTTTTTGCTCGCTCGATTTGACGCTGTTCCTCATAACTGTTTATCACCTTAATGTATTCATCTAAAACCTCTTCAGTCAGATCATCAGGCGCTGACATGAGCCGAATCTCTGCATAGCGGTTGGCATAGTCAGGACGTTGGTCGCAGTGACGCTCCATAAAAGGCGGCATGACCTGCTCAAACTCTTCAAGCGTCATATCTTCTGAAACGATCTCATAAAACGCCGTCGCCAACATGCGATGAATCTCATCTTGGTAAGCTAGGCCGAGTCGGTCGCGGACGAAGCGAACCCGTTCCGGTCCGCTGAGCATCGCCCGTAACAGTAATTTTTCGGCCTTCACAAAACGTGGTTCATTCGCTTTACTCGATCGTTTACGGATTGGTTCTGGTTCACGAACCGCTGGCGATGCCTGCACTTGGCTCGACACCGGTCGCGGCATTCGATTCGCTAGCGTTTCGACAGGAATGTCAAACTCGTTCGCCAATTTTTTTAAATATAAATCGCGGCGAATCGAGTTGTCCGTCTTGCTGATTTCCCCAAGCATCGCTTCAATAAACCGAATCCGTTCTCCTTCTCGATTCATATTTTTCCCGCGCCGAAGCGTCCGGTTCATGAAATCGAGGACGGATAAGCGTTCCGATTCGACAAAACGTTGCCATTGCTCCCGACCGTTCGTCCGAATATAATCATCCGGGTCCGTCTTCTCCGGTAGCATGAGCACTTGGACGTCGAGCGGATACGCCTCGAGCATGCGAACGACTTTGAGCGTCGCCTCTTGTCCGGCATGGTCTCCGTCGTAACAAATCACGACTTCATCGACCATCCGTGACAACGCCCGGGCATGCTGCGATGAAAATGCCGTCCCGAGTGAAGCGACGACCTCGGCCGTCCCGGCTTGGGCGACTTGGAGGACATCGACGTTCCCTTCGACGAGGAGCACCCGTTTTTGTTTCCGCATCGATGCACGTGCTTGTGAAAATCCAAATAACAGCTCACTCTTGTTAAAGAGTGGTGTCTCCGCCGTATTTACATACTTGGGCTGTCTGTCGTCAATCGCACGGCCGCTAAATCCGACGATTGTGCCGTCTCGATCCGCAATCGGAAAGACGACTCTTCCTTCGAACCGGTCAAAATATTCACCGGATCTAGATTTAGAAATAAGTCCTGCCTCGACCATGACTTCTAGGTCGAACCCTCTTCGCTCGAGTGAATCGACGGTGAAGCGGCGTTGATCAGGGGCGTATCCGATTTTGTACTGCCCGATCGTCGTCTCGGCCAAACCGCGTTCACGTAAATACGTCAAGCCGACTTCTCCGGCCTCGGTTTTCATCAATACCTCGTGATACAGGTCGGCGATGATCCGATGAGCATCACGCATTTGTTTACGAACGACTTGATCGCGTGTCAGCTCTTCGTCACCGGCCACCCCTTCTACAGCGATGTTTGCCCGTGTCGCTAAGCGCTCAATCGTTTCCGGGAAGGACAACCCTTCCGTTTCCATGACGAACGTAAAGACGTTCCCGCCAGCACCGCAACCGAAACAATGATACATGCCTTTTTCAGGCGATACGGAAAAAGAAGGACTATTTTCCGAGTGGAACGGACAAAGTCCGACAAGACGGTGGCCTTGTTTCTTCAATTCAACGCGTTCACTGATCAAGTCCACGATATCCGTGGCTTGTTTCACTTCCGCAATGACTTCATCCGGTATCCGTGGCAACTCCACCACTCCCTATCCAATCTCGCAACGAAACGGAACGCTCACCACGTTCCGTTTCACTATCGTGTCAATACTCTATTATACCGTTAACACGCGTCGATTACTAATGCGAGCGCTCAGTCATCTTTCGACTGTTCAAGCTGACGTAAAATGATCCCTGCCGTCTCTTCGACCGCCTTATTCGTCACATCGATGACCTCGCAGCCGATTCGTTCGTATATCCCTCGCGCGTACTCGAGTTCCCGATTGATTCGCTCGAGTTGAGCGTAATCCGCTTCCGGTTTTAAACCGAGCGATTTCAAACGCTCCATTCGAATCGAAATCAACTTGTCCGGCGAAATGATCAAACCGACACACTTATCCGGTGACAGCTCAAACAGTTCTTCGGGCGGACGCGACTCCGGCACGAGCGGGACGTTAGCGACTTTATAACGTTTTAGCGCCAAATATTGTGACAGCGGCGTCTTCGATGTGCGAGACACACCGACGAGGACGATATCAGCCTTTTTCAAGCCACGCGGATCGCGTCCGTCGTCATACTTGACGGCAAACTCCATCGCCTCGATTTTACGGAAGTAATCCTCGTCTAGACGATAGATCAGACCCGGTTTCTCACGCGGACTCTCCCCCAGTTTTCCCGATAAGATGTCGAGGAGATCACCGAGCAGGTCGATCGTTTTGACGTCATACGTTTTACCGAGCGACACGAGCAATGAGCGATGTTCTTCGTTAACGAGCGTGAAGGCGATCACCGCTCCTTGGGCTCTAGCCTGCGTGACGACATCATGAATCGTCTGTTCGTCTTCGACGAAAGGAATCCGGAGTGTCTCGATCGCATTCTCATGGAATTGGATGCTTGCCGCCCGGACGACGAGCTCACACGTTTCTCCGACAGAGTCACTCACGACAAATACGAGTTGTTTGTTTATCAAACCAATTTCCTCCTCAGAACGATTCATCGTTGGCAAGTGCAATCAACACCTTGGTCATGTTCGTCTTCGTCATTCGGCCGAGCACGATGAGCGAACCATCCTTCTCTTCGACGACAGGCATGGCGTCAATCTGTTTCTCAATCAACTTCATCCCGGCCCGAATGAGCGTCTCACCTTTTTCACAAACGGTAATATTCGGCATCCGTGTCATAATGACGTTGACAGGCAATTGGTCGAGGTCCTGATTGCCGATGGCCGCCCGCAGTAAATCTTTGCGGGACAACACCCCGACAAGTTCATTGTCTTTTCCGACGACGAACAACGACCCGACATCTTCTAAGAACAACGTGACGACCGCATCATACACGGTCATTTCATTGCTGACGACTTTCGCGGACGACATGAAATCACCAACGGTCAGCGAATCAAGTTTTTCGCGGAGCAGCGATGAATTTCGTTTGCCGACGAACGTGTAGCCGACGCGTGGTCTTGCTTCTAATATTCCAGTCATCGTCAAAATGGCAAGATCAGGGCGGAGCGTGGCACGGGTGAGCGATAACTCTTGAGCAATCTGCTCTCCCGTGATCGGTCCGTTCACTCTCACAATCTCAACAATCTTCTGTTGGCGTTCATTCAGCTGCATAGCCAACCCCCTCTAGTTTGATCAGAGTACGAGCGCGCTGAAGTCAGCAACACGCTCGATCGTCGTAGCGAGTCGCTTCATCTCACTGAGACGATTATGGCGAATCGTTTCTACGTCGCTCATGACCATCGTATTTTCAAAATAAGCACTTATCGGTTGTTCAAGCGCTCGAAGTGATGTGATGGCACGCATGTAGTCGCCCACTTCGACCGCTTCATGTGTCTCGGGCAACGTTGATTCGACCGCGGCGTGAAGGGCTTTCTCTTCAGCATTCTCAAACAGGGCCGGATCCACTAGTCCTGGTTCGCCTTTTTTAGCGATATTGACGACGCGCGTCAACTGCTCGATCAACTGTTTCGCCTCGTCTGACAGCATGTTTTGAACCGCCTCCGCGCGAGCGTCGAGCTGTTCGACAGTCAGACCAGTCGTGAGAACGGCGTCAATCACATCGTATCGTACTTGTCTCTCTTGCAGACGATACTTCAAGCGGAGCATAAAGAAGTCATTAAGTTGCGCCTTGACTTGTTCTTTATCGGCATCATAAAGTCCTGCTTCCACCTGAGATTCGACAACTTGTGAAAGTAATTTGTCGACTGGTAGATCGACGTGCCAATCTCCAAGAATTTGAACGACTCCTTGCGCTTGGCGGCGAAGGGCGAACGGATCTTGTGAACCGCTTGGAATCATGCCGACCCCGAAGAACGCAGCAATCGAATCGAGTTTATCCGCGAGTGCGAGCGCGGCCCCCGTCGGCGTGGCCGGTGAAGCGTCTCCGGCGAAGCGTGGCATATAGTGCTCACGGATCGCGGCCGCAACTTCTTTGTCCTCACCTTGCTGGAGTGCATACTTTTCTCCCATCACGCCTTGAAGCTCGGTAAATTCGTAAACCATCTGGCTAACGAGGTCGAATTTATGGATTTCCCCAGCGCGTTCGACTTTCTGAGCATCGGCATTGAACAGTGGAGCGAGCGTGAGCGCGAGTTGTTGGACGCGGCGAACTTTCGCGCCTGTCGTCCCGAGCTTCTCATGAAAGACGATGCGATCGAGACGGTCGAGCTGGTCGTCGATTTTCGTCTTTTTATCTTCTTCATAGAAGAAGACGGCATCGGCGAGTCGTGCCCGGATGACTTTCTCGTTCCCTTTGGCAACGTTTTGCAGATGGTCTGCGTTACCGTTACGAACCGTCACAAAATAGTGTTGGAGCGTGTCACCGATATAGACTGGGAAATAGCGCTGATGCTCTTTCATCGTCGTGATCAACACTTCTTCAGGAAGGTCGAGGTAGCTCGCGTCAAACTCACCGAACAGGGCTGTCGGCCATTCGACGAGGTTCGTCACTTCTTCAAGCAACGACGCGTCAAGTGGCACCGTCCATCCTTGTTCATTCGCCAACTGTTCGATTTGACGTTCGATGCGTTCGCGACGGTCGTCGTAAGATGCGACGACAAACTCTTGTTCGAGCGTGGCCACATAGCGGTCAGATGATGAGATTGTCACGTCGCCTTTACTTAAGAAGCGATGTCCGCGTGTCACGTTACCTGTTTGGACGCCCTCGATCTCGAAATCGATCTGTTCTGTCCCAAACATGGCGACTAACCAGCGGATCGGACGCATGTAGCGGAGGCTGCTCGTACCCCATTTCATATTTTTCGGGAACGTCATGCCGCGGACGACGTCTTCAAGGCCGCCAAGTAATGAAGCCGTCGGCTGACCTGACTCGTGACGATCTGCGAAGACGTATTCGACCCCTTTTTCTTCCGCGAAGTAAAGGTCGTCGACTGACAGTCCGCGTCCACGCGCAAATCCCGCTGCCGCTTTCGACCAGTTTCCGTCTGCATCTTGCGCAATCTTTTTAGCCGGTCCCCGGAGCGTCTCCGTCAAATCTTGTTGACTCTCCTCGACGTCACGAACGAGTACAGCGAGACGACGTGGTGTCGAATAGACCGTGACAGCTCCGAAGTCGACGCGGGCGTCCGACAAGAACGCCGCCACGCGCTCTCCTAACTGTTTCTCCGAGCGGAGCACGTATTGGGCTGGTAGTTCTTCAAGTCCAATTTCTAGTAAAAGGTCACGCATCCAAGGCACCTGCTTTCTCTTGATTAAGGAGTGGGAAGCCGAGGCGTTCCCGTTCTTCGATAAATTTGGCCGCACATGCCCGCGACATGTTGCGGACACGTTGGATGAAACCGGTCCGTTCCGTCACCGAGATCGCGCCTTTCGCGTCGAGCAGGTTGAACGTGTGCGAGCATTTTAAGATGTAATCGTACGCCGGGAAGACGAGGTTTTCCTCGAGCGCCCGCTTCGCTTCTTTCTCATACGTATCGAACAACGTGAACAACATATCGACGTCTGACAGCTCAAACGTGTACTTCGAGTGTTCAAACTCTGGCTGATAGAAAATATCGCCATACTTGAAACCGTCTGTCCAGACGAGGTCGAACACACTCTCAACTTCTTGAATATATGACGCGAGACGTTCGAGACCGTACGTGATCTCGACGGCGATCGGGTCGCACTCGATCCCGCCGACTTGTTGGAAGTATGTGAACTGGGTGATTTCCATCCCGTTCAACCATACTTCCCAACCGAGTCCGGCCGCACCGAACGTCGGGTTTTCCCAGTTGTCCTCGACGAAGCGAATGTCGTGTTCGAGCGGGTCGATACCGATCAACTCCAAACTCTCCAAATAGAGTTCTTGAATGTTGTTTGGGGACGGCTTCATGATGACTTGGAATTGGTGATGTTGATACAGACGGTTCGGGTTTTCCCCGTATCGACCGTCAGCCGGACGGCGTGACGGCTCCGTATAACAAACGTTCCACGGCTCTGGTCCGAGACTCCGTAAAAACGTCATCGGGTTCATCGTTCCGGCCCCTTTTTCTACGTCATACGCTTGCATCGTCAGGCAGTTTTTCGACGCCCAAAAATTTTGCAACGTGAGAATGATTTCTTGCACCGTTTTGTGCTTCATATGTGACACCTCCAAAAGTATTGAAACGACAAAAAACGCCCCTATGTGCCATGCACATAGGGACGGGATTACCCGCGGTTCCACCCTACTTGCCTCGGTATCGAGGCCACTCTTTGGATTGGGGCGCTCCGGAATCGCCATTCGCTCTCTTCATGGCGTTCGGCTCTCACCTTCCCGAACTCGCTTTACCCATGATTTAAGAACTACTCATTTTCCTTCACAGCGCACGCTATTTCATTTGTCTAATCGTAGATTATGGTATCGAACCTTGCATGAATTGTCAATCATCGTTCAAGTAAAGTCGCTGCATCTGATCGAGGACCCGTTTCGTCTTGAGGTTCAGTCCGCTGTAAGAGTCCATATAGGCGTCAAACAGTTGCCGTAACAGGAGACGTGTCTCCTTCGTCAACGGGACGTTACTAAACTCTGACAACTCATGCCGGCTCAACAAGTAAAGTAACTTTGCCAGCCGCTCACTCATCTGAATCGACCCTGCCTCTTGGTGGCGCGAACAGAGAAACCCGCCCGACGTCACGGAAAAGAACATCGGGTCGGTCACATCATTGCACCGCACACAACCGGTCAAGACCGGGGCGACGCCGAGCAGATACATAATTCTGAGTTCGAAATGATGGGTGATGATCTCAGGGTCCATTCCGGCGTTCAGCGCTTGGAGCGCGTCATTCAAAATTCGGTATAACGGCCGATTCGGGACTCGATCTTCGACAGTTTTATCGACGAGTTCGAGCAAGTACACGGCATACGCCATCCGCTCGACATCTTTACGGATTTCCGGGTATGACGTAATCACGTCAGACGACTTGAGTTGACCGAGACCGCGGCTCGCCGGGAAGATATAGACGGCTTCGACGAACGGTTGGCTCGCTGCGTGCAGCCGGCTCCCCGGCTTTTTCGCACCGCGTGCCATGACGGCGACTTTCCCGAGCTCTTCTGTGAAGAGGGTCACGACTTTGTTGGATTCACCGTAATTGACGGTCCGAATGACGATGCCCGTGACTTTTTGTAACATGGCTCAATACTCGTCGTCGCGGAACCCGAGGTCACGGAGTTGGCCCATCTTATTGCGCCAATCTTTTTGGACTTTCACCCATAAGTTTAAATACACTTTCGTACCGAGCAAGAGCTCGATGTCATGACGCGCTTCCGTCCCGACCTGACGGAGCATCGCACCTTTCTTGCCGATGACGATTCCTTTTTGCGAGTCACGCTCGACCATGATGACGGCTTCGACGTCGACCATGTCCGAGTTGTCTCGTTTCTTGATCGATTCGATGTTGACCGCGATCGAATGCGGAATCTCATCGCGCGTGTTATGGAGCACTTTCTCGCGAATCAGTTCCGAGATGATGAAGCGCTCCGGGTGATCCGTCACTTGATCAGCCGGATAGTACATCGGCCCTTCTGGTAGCAGCTTCTTGATCTCACCGATGAGCGGTTCGACGTTATTGCCTTGCAAAGCTGAAATCGGAACGTACGCCGCGAAATCAAGTTGATTCGTATACTGTTCGATGACAGCGGGGATCTCGTCCGGGTGAATCAAATCGATTTTGTTCATCACAAGGATGATCGGTGTGTCGAGTCCTTTCAACTTCTCGATGATGAACTCGTCACCGGCACCGCGCGGCTCCGTGACGTTGACCATGAACAAAATCGCGTCGACTTCGCGCAACGCGTTCGTCGCGACTTTCATCATGAAGTCGCCGAGACGGTGCTTCGGTTTATGGATCCCTGGCGTGTCGATGAAGATGATTTGCGTGTCGTCTGTCGTATAGACACCTTGGACCTTGTTACGTGTCGTCTGGGGTTTGTCTGACATGATGGCGATCTTTTGACCGATGACCCGGTTCAAGAACGTCGATTTCCCGACGTTCGGACGTCCGATAATTGAAACAAAACCTGATTTAAAACCTTCTTGATACATAGTGCACCTGCTTTCTAAATTTCCAATACATTGATTATAAAGCGAATAAATACGGTCCGAAAATGACGAGCGCTGTTACGGCTGCTCCGCCCGAAGCGACGAGGACCGAGCCCGCCGCGACGTCTTTCGCTTGTTTGGCGAGCGGCTCGATGTCTTTCGTCACGAGATCGACCGTCCGTTCGACGGCCGTGTTCATCAATTCGAGAGCGATGACAAGCACGACCCAACCGAACAAGATGAGGTTTTCAAGCGTTGTCGTCGGGAGCCACCAACAAAACAATCCGACGAGCAAGCTTGCAATGAGGTGAATCAGCATGTTCCGTTCGGTTCGCACTGCGTGCACGATCCCGTGCACCGCAAACCAGAACGGATTCACACCTCGCCTCGCTTCAACTCAAAGTGAGCGAGCACTTGCTCCTGACGCGCCGTCATCTCGGCTTCTTCTTCTGGCGTCATATGGTCGTAGCCGAGCAAATGGAGAAAGCCATGGATCGCCAAGAAGCCGAGTTCGCGTTCAAACGAATGACCGTAGTCCGCCGCTTGCTCGCGGCACCGCTCCACCGAGATGACGATGTCGCCCAATAGACGAGGTTCATCCTCATCGAGCATGAAGTCCATCTCTTCTTCTCCCATCTCGTCAAACGCAAAACTGATGACGTCCGTCGGCGCGTCTTTGCCGCGCCATTCCTGGTTGATGACTTGAATCTCGTCATTCGTTAAAAACGTGACTGACAGTTCACTCGGTTCTTCGACTTGTTCCGCCGAGGCCGCGTGAACTAAAATCGATTCGACTAACTCGAGCTGAGACTCGGTCAACAGCCCTTGTTCATCGTTCGAGATGATTTGCATGTAATTCGCCTTCTTTCTTTAGTTCTGGGTATTCGATCCGTTCATGGAACAAGCCGGTCAACGTCTCGCACGCACTCTCGCCGACACGCCACACTTCCTTCGTCGTCAAGTCACACTCTTCGAACTGACCGTCTTGGAGCTTGTCGCGAATGATCGAGCTGACGAGCTGGCGTATCCGCTCCGGTGTCGGCTGTTTTTGCGACCGGACCGCTGCTTCGATCGAATCGACGATCATGACGACCGCCGCCTCACGCGACTGCGGTTTCGGTCCCGGGTAACGGAAGCGTGACTCCGACACGTCTCGTGACTCTTTCGCTTTCACATAAAAGAACTTGAGCAGCGACGTCCCGTGATGTTGCTCGGCGATGTCGATAATCTCTTTCGGCAGTTTATAGCGCCGCAACAAATCAGAGCCGTCGTAAGGATGCGCCATAATGATGTCGGCCGACTCTTCCGGTGTGAGCCGGTCGTGCGGGTTCACGCCGTTTTGTTGATTCTCGATAAAGTGGAGCGGCCGTTCCGTCTTGCCGAGGTCGTGATAATAGCTCGCGACCCGGGCGAGCAGACCGTCGGCCCCGATCGCCTCACACGCCGACTCGGCGAGATTGGCGACCATCATGCTATGGTGATACGTACCCGGAGCCTCCATCAACAGTTTTCGCAGCAGCGGGTGCGTCGGGCTCATCAATTCGACTAAGCGTCCGGACGACAACACGCCGAACCAAGGCTCTAGAAACGGCAGGAAGCCGAACGTGAGAACGATCGACAACAAGGCGCTCGTGATCGCGAAACCGGATAAATAGGCGACCATCTCCCACGTCACTTGCGTGTTCCGCAAGAACAGGAGCGCGAGCACCATGATGATGTTGATGATTCCGAGCAAGACGCCTGAAAGGAACAAGCGTTTCCGTTGAATCTTCGGTTCGACCAAAAAGACAGCCAGGAAACTCCCGGTCGCAAAGTAAACGACCGTCATAAAGCTCGTATTTTGGCCAAAGCTCGCAACAATTGAACCAGCGATCATCGTGATGAGCGCCGAAGCCAACGCGACCCGTTCATCGACTAAGATACGGAGCAATAAGACGACGAACGCCGTCGGGGCGATGACGTACGCATACGTCGTGAACTCGATCCCGATATAACCGACGCCGAAGAAAATACCTAGTTGCAGCAATAGTAGGCCATAGACAGTAATCAAAATTTTAGGTCGGAGCAAAAGTTCTTGAATTTTTGAACGGATCAGCATGAATAAAAATCCGACCGTCAAGAGTCCGCTGAGCAAATAGGCACCGAACAAAGGCGCGAACGAACGGTTCGGGTCAATCGCACCGGTCAATTCGAGCTTCCGATAGATTTCACGGGTCACGACTTCCCCTTGGTTGACGAGGAGCTGTCCTTCTTGAATGATGACCGGTTCAACGGCGTCGATCGCTTCTTGTTCTTTCTGACGAGTCGCTTCCGAATCGAAAACATAGTTCGGGACGATCAGTTGGTCACTTAAACTCGTCGCGACCGCTCGGAATTCTAACGACAACGGTGATTGGTCGATGACCGTCGACGCCCGGTCTCTCGCCTCGGCAATCGACTCGGAACTCGTTTCGATCCGATTCGCCATGACTTCTTGAAGCGCCGTCACGGCGACGTCTTCGACGGTACGACGCGTGTTCACGGTCGCCTCCAGGAGTGAGTTCAACTCATCGTCTGCAAGGAGCCCGTTCACTTCTGTCGAGTTCAATCGATTTTTGATATCAGACAGTTCAGTGTCCTCATCCGTGTCTTCGAACGCCGCAAACAATTGCTCGATTTTGGCAATCTGTTGATCGGCGAATTCACGGCGTAATGAGAACTGACTCCCGACGGCGTTCGTCGCGTCTTGTCTCAGACGGTCTGAGGCGACCCTGTCCTCGATCGTGATCGGGGAGCGGATATCTTGTGCGGCGATGCCAAGCGGCTCTACGCTGATGATTGATGGGCGCACCGTAAAGTAGAGGATCGCGCCAAGGATGAGAAAAAAGAGGACGGAGATTGTGGCGACCGTCCAATGACGTGCTTGCTGCATCAGTGCCCCCCCTTTCGTCATGTAATATCTGTACTGTAGGCGTTGATGATTTTTTTGACGAGTGGATGCCGCACGACGTCTGAGGCGCTAAAGTGCTCGAAATGAATCCCGTCGACCCCTTCGAGGAGATGGAGCGCTTCTTGAAGCCCCGACGCTTTCCCTCTCGGTAAGTCGACTTGCGTCAAATCACCGGTGACGACCATCTTCGACCCGAACCCGAGCCGTGTCAAAAACATTTTCATCTGTTCTTTCGTCGTATTCTGCGCCTCATCCAAAATGACGAACGCATCTTCAAGCGTCCGTCCGCGCATGTAAGCGAGCGGGGCGACTTCGATCGTCCCTCGCTCGA
Source organism: Exiguobacterium sp. SH5S4 (assembly GCF_004337045.1). Taxonomy (NCBI): domain Bacteria; kingdom Bacillati; phylum Bacillota; class Bacilli; order Caryophanales; genus Exiguobacterium; species Exiguobacterium sp. SH5S4. Next base: position 64,374 of record NZ_SJUQ01000014.1, on the reverse strand, counting down.
GCAGACGGTTCGTGTGTTCGACACCATAGACGTCAAACAAGGCGTCATAGAGCGGTCGTAAGTAAGGGTCGACTTTCTCTTTTAAGTCACCCGGCAAGAAACCGAGGTTCTCACCCGCCTCGACGGCAGGACGCGTCAAAATGATCCGTTTCACTTGACCTTCCTTCAGCGCCCGCGCAGCCAGGACGACCGCCAAATACGTCTTCCCGGTCCCGGCCGGCCCGATCCCGAACACGAGGTCGCGTTTCTCGATGGCCCGGACGTAACGGCTCTGTCCGACCGTCTTCGCCCGGATCGGTTTTCCTTTGTTCGTCGTGAAGACGACGCGGCCATAATGTTCGAGCAGTTCTTCCCCTTTGCCGATCTTAATATGTTGGATGACACTGATCGCATCGCCCTCGTTCAACCGTGCACCTTGTTTAACGAGTTGTTGCAACGTCTTGATCACACTTTTCGTCAATTCGAGCGTCTCCGCGCTGTCGGCTTGGATGATCAGCTCTTCGCCACGAGGCGTAAGTGCGACGGCAAGCTCGGCCTCGATCGCACGGAACACCTCGTCTTTCGGTCCGAGGAGTGCCTGCGCTTCGCTCGCATGTTCCATGACGAACGGTATCTTATCTGTCGTAATCAATGGATGTTTCTCCCCCTCATCTATAGATTGTTCCTTCTTTACTTTAGCACTATCATGCCGTTCGTGAAAGAAAGACCGTTAGCTCGAGCCACAAAAAAAGCAGCGACATCGAGTCACTGCTAAAAAATTACCGACGGCGGCGTTTCGAGACCGGCGGCTGAAGAATCTCACTCCAGACGATGGCTTGACGCGCTTGCTTCATCGTAATGCGCGGTTGCGCTGTCTGTCGTGAATCGGTCGCTTCCGTTATCGGAGGGATTTTGACTGCCTGTTCGAACGCAGCGCTCACTTTCGGGAGCGACTCACGCGACTTTGGTGCGTGCCGATTCGGATCAAACTCGTGCCGGTCTGAATTTTCGACCGGAATCGCGACACGACGACGAACTTTTTGCGGTACTTTATTCTGTCGTTCGTCTCGCGGATCGTTGAGTGGTCCATCGACTTCTTTCATCATGTCGCCGACCGTATCCAAATACCGTTTCAGATCCGTGCTCGGTGGCTTTTCTCCTGTAGATGACGACTTCTCAAGTCGCTTCATGACCGCGGAAGCGACCCCGAAGGCGACTAATAGTAAGATCCATAATCCATCCATATCGATTACTCTCTATCAGATTCGACTGGGTGCCCGATCGCATTACGCATTTGCGTATCCGCTTGGACGTTCAAGTAGTTGACGTAATCCATGACCCCAAGCTTGCCGTTACGGAGCGCATCTGCCATCGCGAGCGGAACTTCCGCCTCGGCCGCGACTACTTTGGCGCGCATTTCTTCGACCGATGACTTCATCTCTTGCTCGCGGGCGATCGCCATCGCGCGACGTTCCTCAGCTTTCGCCTGCGCAATTTTCTTATCTGCCTCGGCTTGGTCGGTTTGGAGCACCGCGCCGATGTTTTTACCGATATCAATGTCGGCGATATCGATCGACAAGATTTCAAACGCCGTCCCTGAATCGAGACCTTTCGTCAATACGGTACGTGAAATCATGTCTGGGTTCTCAAGCACGTGTTTATGGTTATGTTGCGAACCGATTGTCGAGACGACCCCTTCACCGACACGGGCGATGATCGTTTCTTCACCGGCACCCCCGACGAGGCGGTCGATGTTGGCCCGGACCGTGATCCGCGCTTTCGCTTTCACTTCGATCCCATCCATCGCCACACCGGCGATGAACGGTGTCTCGATGACTTTCGGGTTAACCGACATCTGAACGGCTTCTAACACGTTCCGGCCAGCAAGGTCGATGGCGGCGGCACGTTCGAACGACAATTCGATATCGGCACGGTGCGCCGCGATCAAAGCGTTGACGACACGGTCGACGTTACCGCCGGCTAAAAAGTGACTCTCGAGCTGGTTCGTGTTCAAGCCGATGCCTGCTTTGACGGCTTTGATGAGCGGGTTGATGATTTTAGACGGGACGACGCGACGAAGTCGCATCCCGATCAATGTGAAGATGGAGACGTGGACGCCTGAAGCAAACGAGCTGATCCACAGGCCGACCGGTACAAACGTGAAGAACACGGCGAGCGCGATCAATCCCCCACCTGTGATGAGTAACGTGCTTAATAGTTCTGGTGTCATTCTGTTACATCCTCCTTCGGTTCTACAAAGCGTCGGACGACAACGCGTCCCGAGTCGACTTTATACACCTCAATTTTTGTTTGTTCATCGAGATAGCTACCTTCTGCCACGACGTCGATTCGTTCGCCTTCAATCTCAGCAGTACCTGCTGGACGAAGCGGCGTCAATGTGACGCCGACTTTCCCAAGCAACCTCTTACGGTCGTCATGAGACAAATACCCCTTATCAGTCGACGTCGAATCGGTCAAAATCAAGCCTTTGTACATGAGTGAGCGATTCGACTGCAGTCGACGGTACGCCCAAAAACCGAGTCCCGCAACAAGCGCCGTCGCTAAACCAAGTGACAGCCAAAGCTGCCCGATCGTGGCACCTGCCATAATCAAACTCGCCACGACGGCACCTATTCCGAGGACCCCAAACAATCCAAAACCGGCAACGAACACTTCAATTCCAAGAAGGACAATCCCGACGAAAAACACCGTCAGAATCACTCCGAGACCAAATGTCATCGTATTGCTACCCCCTTCCAAATCCAAAGCTACCTCTTATCTCTAGTGTATACGAAACAAGATTGAATGTGGTTTCATAATACGCAAAAAAAGGCAGAAACTTTTGGATTTCTCCAAAGATCCCTGCCTTTTATCATTAATTCGTCAATTGTTGTTTGACAATTCGGTTCACAAGACCACCGTCAGCCTTGCCTTTAACTTGTGGCATGACGACGCCCATCACCTTACCCATATCGGACGGACCCGCAGCGTTCGTCTCGGCAATTGCTGCCTTGACGATTGCTGTGACTTCGTCTTCAGAGAGTTGCTTAGGCATGTAGACCTCTAGTACGACAATTTCATCAGCTACTTTAGAAGCAAGGTCTTCACGACCAGCGCTTTCGAATTCTCGGAGGGAGTCTCTGCGCTGTTTCATCTCTCGGTTGAGCACCGTGAGCTCCTCTTCCTCAGTAAGATCTTGTCGACCAAGTTTGATGGCCTCGTTCTGGAGCGACGCTTTGACCATCCGGATCGTCGTGAGACGATCTTTCTGTTTAGCGCGCATGGCTTGCTTCATGTCGTCCGTCAAGCGTTCTTGCAGACTCATGAGCCAACACCCTCTCTACAAAAGAAACTTCAATCAGAATTTCTTGTTCTTGCGAGCAGCTTCTGATTTCAATTTACGTTTTACGCTTGGCTTTTCGTAGTGACGACGTTTGCGAACTTCGGCAAGAGTGCCATCTTTCGCAACACCGCGTTTGAAACGACGAAGAGCGTCTTCAAGCGATTCGTTTTTACGGACACGAGTTTCCACTAGTTTTCCCTCCCTCCGAATTACACGACTAAGGAAACGTGTTTCACACGTCATACCACATTATAGTGAAATTAAGTCGTGTGGTCAACTACTACTTCAATTAATAATCGCTGTCCGAACGCCCGCCTGTGACGATGGCAATTCCGGCAGAAGCGCCAATGCGCGTTGCACCAGCATCGATCATCGCTTGTGCGCCTGCGAAATCACGGACGCCGCCTGATGCTTTGACGCCAAGATCCGGTCCGACCGTCTCACGCATGAGTCGGATGTCTTCGACGGTAGCGCCGCCAGTTGAGAATCCAGTCGACGTTTTCACGAAGTCTGCACCCGCTTTGACTGACAGCTCAGCCGCTTTTTTGATTTCTTCTTTAGTAAGCAGGCACGTTTCAAAGATGACTTTGACGAGCGTACCGTTTGCTGCTTCGACGACGGCACGGATGTCGCGTTCGACGAGGTCGAAATCGCCGTCTTTCATCGCACTGATGTTGATGACCATGTCGACTTCGTCTGCGCCGTTGGCAATCGCATCTTTCGTTTCGAACGCTTTCACTTCAGGTGTGTTCGCACCGAGCGGGAATCCGATGACCGTACAAACTTTGACGTCCTCATCTAATTTAAGTTGCTCGGCAGCGTAAGCGACCCATGTCGGGTTGACACAAACGCTCGCGAATTTGTACTCAAGTGCCTCTGCACATAGTTTTGTGACTTGATCTTTCGTTGTTTCTGCCTTCAAGGCCGTGTGGTCGATATAACGTGCTAATTCCATAATAAATTCCTCCTCTGACATATAGGTCTGACATCTAACATATTATCATGTTTTTGAGAAATGTAACAGCTTTCACTTCATGCAAGTTGACGGCGTTTTCGCGTTTGGACCCAGCTGTTCCAACTGAAGAAAAAGATGGCGATCCAGATGCATGTGAACGCGAAGATATGATACGTCGTGAACGGTTCATCGTACAAGATGACACCGATCGCCAGACTGAGCGTCGGGGCGATGAACTGTAAAAAACCGACGAGCGTGAACGGGATATGTTGCGCCCCGTAACCGAACAACAGGAGCGGCAACGCCGTCATGACGCCCGTGCCTAAGAGCGCGGCCCAAACAATCGGTTCGCCCGTCATCGTGAGCCCGCCGCGCGACGTTTCGAAGGCGAGGAAGATGACCGCGACCGGAACGACCGCGAGCGTCTCGATGCCTAGACTGACCGTCGACGCAAGCGGCCGCCGTTTTTTGACCATCCCGTAAAACCCGAACGTACTCGCCAATACGAAAGCAATCCACGGGAACGACCCATAACCGAACGTCAAGACGAGCACCCCGACCGTCGCGACACCGACCGCGAGCCATTGGACTCGGTTTAATGATTCCCGAAAAACGAGGACACCTAACACCATGCTGACGAGCGGATTGATGTAATATCCGAGCGATGCCTCGATGATATAGCCGTGATTGACCGCCCATATGTAGACAAACCAGTTCGCACTGACGATAAAGCCGTTCAACATAAAGGCGTTCCGCGTCGCCCGATGTCTGAGCGCATAATTGAATTCAGTCCACTGTTTCGTCCATTTCAAGACGAGTAAAATGAATAGAAACGACCAGACGATACGGTGGGCGAGGATTTGACTGCTCGGTATTTCCTGTAGAAACTTCCAATAGATCGGCAGGATGCCCCACATGACGTACGCACCGATTGTGGGCATGACTCCTTTATTCAATCCGTTCACCCGCTCTCCTAATCAATTATCGTCAGTTTAGTCGATGCGTTTCGGACATTCAAGCGATTTCTTCCACCCTTCCCACGACAAAAGAGGCGCGCTCTGAGAGCGCACCTCTTGTCACACGTTCGTTCAGCTCGTGATTGTCGTCAAGGCCGCAAGTGCTTGCTCCAAGTCTTCAATCAAATCGTTCACATCTTCAAGTCCGACAGAGATACGGACGAGCCCGTCCGTGATGCCGAGTTCTGCCCGACGTTCGGCCGGAATCGAGGCATGTGTCATCCGTGCCGGCACGCTGATCAGGCTCTCGACCGCACCGAGACTTTCAGCGAGCGTGAAGTAGTTCGTTTTCGCAACGACCGTCTCTGCCGCTTCGGCCGATCCGACGTCAAAAGCGATCATGCCGCCAAAGCCTCGGGCTTGTGACAGATGGACTTGTTTCGCCGTCTCGCTGGCAATGCTCGGGTGCAGCACCCGGCTGATCGCCTCGTGAGACGTCAAGAACTCGACGAGTGCGAGCGCGTTCGTCTCGATTTCTTCCATCCGGACCGCGAGCGTCTTGATGCCGCGCACGACGAGGAAGCTGTCTTGCGGCCCGAGCACGGCTCCGACCGAGTTTTGTAGGAACGCCAAACGTTCCCCAAGTTCTTCGGTCCGGGCGACGACGAGTCCGGCGACGACGTCACTATGCCCGCCTAAATATTTCGTGGCACTGTGCAAGACGTAGTCCGCACCGAACTCAATCGGATTTTGGAAATACGGTGTCATGAACGTATTGTCGACGACGAACAAGACGTCGGCCTCGGTCGCAATGTCACGCACACTTCGCATGTCCGTGACGTTCAAGAGCGGATTCGTCGGTGTCTCGACATAAATCATTTTCGTGTTCGGTTGGACGGCTTCGCGGACTGCCGCCGCGTCAGACGTATCGACAAAAGATGCTTCCAAGCCAAGTGATTGAAATACTCGATTGAATACACGGTACGTTCCCCCATATACGTCAGAACCGACGATGACGTGGTCCCCTGATTTCATTAACATGAGAATCGTTGAGATGGCGGCCATCCCTGAAGCGAACGCAAAACCACGCGCCCCGCCTTCGATGTCGGCGATCAGCGTCTCAAGCGCCGTCCGCGTCGGGTTAGCCGTCCGCGAATATTCATACCCGTCCCGCAAATTGCCGATTCCGTCTTGTTTATAAGTACTCGTTTGATAGATGGCTGGTGTCACGGCACCCGTCAACGGGTCCGTCGTCTTACCGCCGTGAATAAGCGCTGTTTTTGTACGCATGTTCTGCCTCCTTGACTATTCCTTGACTTAAATATCGTTCGACACTGTCCGGTAAAATCGTGACGATGACACCTTCGGTCATCCGGTTTGCTTCCTGCACACAAGCGGCGATGGCCGCGCCGGACGAACTTCCGACGAGCAGCCCTTCTTGCTTCGCCAAATGGGCGACGTAGTAAAACGCGTCATCATCAGAAATCGTATAGATCCCGTCGACAAGTTCGCGATCTAAAAATGGAGGCCACTTCTCGACACCGATTCCTTCTGTTTTATGGGGACCTGGTTGCCCGCCATTCAAGATGGACCCTTCAGGCTCGACGACAACGTTGCGGGTGCCGTGATTTTTTAGAACCGCGGCGACCCCAGTGAATGTGCCACCCGAGCCCGCGCCGGCGATGAAGACGTCGATATTCGGTATATCTTGCAATAACTCTCGGGCGAGTGAATCGACGTACGTATCCGGGTTATCCGGATTCGAGAACTGTTCAGGTAAATAGGCGTTATGTTCAAGCGCCAACTCTTTGGCACGCTCGATCGCACCCTTCATCCCGAGCTCGGTTTCCGTGTTAATGACAGTCGCGCCGAGCAGTGACATGAGCGCTTGCTTTTCTTGACTAAACTTTTCAGGCGTAACCGTCATCAAGTTCACCCCGTACCGCTGACAGGCGAGGGCGAGTCCGATACCAGTATTTCCGGCCGTCGGCTCAACGACCGTACCACCTCGTTCGAGTTGGCCGCGTTCAAGCGCTTGTTCGATCAAATGAAGCCCGAGCCGGTCTTTCACACTCCCGCCTGGATTCATCATCTCGAGCTTGCCGTATATTTTAACGCCTTTCGGAACAGGCAACGTCCGTAACTCGAGCAGCGGCGTGTCCCCGATCAGTTCATAGACGTTATTGACGAGCATATTACGCTTCGTCCTTAAAGATGATGTGCCACTCGTCACGTTTCGCGAGCATGTCGGCCGCTAATTTTTTTGCGCCCTCAAAGTCGTGGTGGTTGGCACTTCCGCATTGGATCGGGTTTTGCGCCGGCAACTCTTCCGCAGCGACCGCATCACGCAACGTCGCTTCGACGAGGCTGAGCATCGCTTCGTAGTCTCCATCGTTCAACATCGTCCAGTAAAAACCAGTCTGGCAACCCATCGGCGAGACGTCGACGATTTGCTCCGAGTGACTGCGGCTATTTTCAGCGATCAAGTGTTCGAGCGAGTGGACGGCCCGCATCGGCATGAGTCCCTCGTTCGGTTGGATGAAACGAATGTCGTATTTATAGATCGTATCGGCCGTACCTTTTTTCACACCCGCTAAACGGACGTAAGGCGCTTGTACTTTTGTATGGTCCAAATTAAAACTTTCGACTTTATAACTTTTCATGATTGAGTTCCTCCAGATTGTTTCGTGGCCACGACGAGCCAGACGAATTTATTTTTTTGTGTCAGCGAGACCGTATAGCCGTTCGCTTCGAGCATCGCTTGGATCGTTTGCGTGTACGGATAAAACTCACGGTTCAAGTCTTCGATTAAATCGTCGTAACCGTTCACGCTCGCCCAGTCGAGAATGTCTCGCTTCGCCTTTTGTGAGGCGAACATCGTGTCGAGTAAGACGAATCGCGGTGAATCGAGCTGCTCGACGTAACCTTGAATCGCTGTCCGTTTCTCTTCATCCGTCAGATGGTGAAACGCGTATGACGACACGATCGTATCTATCTGCTCTGTCGTCGGATAGTTTAAAAAGTCACCGTCGATAATATCAATCTCAAGTTTTTCGGCGGCGACAGCCCGCATCTCCGGTGACGGTTCGACCGCAACCAGCTCGTGACGTTCTAAAATCTTCATACTTAAGTTCCCGGTCCCGACTCCGAACTCCATGACCTTCCCTTCGAGATGATCCACGACATCGCTCAACATCTCCTCATAACCTGCGAACACTTCTTTATATTGCTCGTCATGTCCGGCCACGGTCGTGTCGTATTGCGTTGCCCATTCCTTAAAAATGTCCATGAACTGTAATCCCATTGCTCCACCCCATCGCTTTATTCCGACTATGTCGATAAGTTTTATGTGTTTTATCTATTCAGACCATACCAATTTTCCAAAAAAATCTCAAGCGAATTGTTCGAATCATTTTATTCGAGGTCATATCACGCCCCAATTTTGAAACTTGAGTTGAACGCGTGAATTTAGACCTAGCTGTTTTAGTAAAAGATAGGCCGAAAGTAATTGTCAGAATTTTTAAACTTGTTCAAATTCATTACCCTTTATTTCGAAAAAACCAAGGATTATCAGTTCGAATTAGGCTATCATTTTCCACAAATACATATACTTTTCAATTAAATGATTGGAGGATTTTCAAATTGCCAAAACTTAAATTTTATGTAAACGTCTCCCTCGCGACATGCCTGGCGTTAACACCTGGGCTGCTCGGACTCGGAACAGATCCGGTACTTGCCAAACGATCCGTTACGCCGAACGCTGAGATTGCCGACAAGCAAGAAAAATTGCGTGTCGTCGTCGAACTCGTCGGTGCACCTGCCATCGAACAAGCAAAAAAGAAAGGGAAAAAATTCAATGAATTGACGAAGGCCGAGAAAGACAATGCTCACGGGCTCGTCAAAGCCGAACAGAAAAAAGCGAAAGCCGCCATCTCAAAAAAAGGTGTGAAAGCAGAAACGATTGAAGAGTTCACGACCGTCTTCAACGGATTCAGTACGTTGCTCTCGGCTACAGACGTCCAGAAAGTTGAAGCGTTGCCTGAAGTCGCTCACGTCCATGTCGTCAATGAATACGAGCGTCCCGAGGTCAAACCGGATATGGTAACGAGTAACGGCATGGTCCAATCGCAACAAACATGGGGCGACTATGGGTATACCGGCGAAGGAACGATCGTCGCCGTCATCGATACGGGTGTCGATGCAGACCATCGCGACTTCCGCTTAACCGATGATACAAAAGCAGAGCTCACGCAAGGTGAGGTCGAGTCGGCAGTCAGTGAGTTCGGTTTGCCGGGAGCCTACATAAACGAGAAAGTTCCTTATGCTTATAACTATTACGACGAGAACGATGATATTCGCGATGATTCCCCTGGCGCCTCGATGCACGGGATGCACGTATCGGGTACGGTCGCGGCCAACGGGGATGAGGCGACTGGAGGTTTGAAAGGTGTCGCTCCAGAATCGCAAGTACTCGGTCTCAAAGTATTCAGCAACGACCCGAACTACGCCTCGACGTACGGCGATATCTATATTAAAGCGATCGACGATGCCATCAAACTCGGCGCCGACGTCATCAATATGAGTCTCGGATCGACGGCCGGTTTCGTCGATGCCGACTCACCCGAGCAACAAGCGGTACAGCGTGCTGTCGATAACGGTGTCTTCATGTCGATCTCAGCTGGTAACTCGGCGTACTTCGGAAACGGATACGATCTCCCTTATGCGAACAATCCGGATACCGGCGTCGTCGGCGCTCCGAGCGTGAGCTCGGCCTCGACTTCAGTCGCCTCACTCGAGAACGACCAAATCCAATTGGACGCTTTCTCGATTCAATCCGGTGACAAGACAGATAAAATCGGATGGAAGAAACAAGATGGCCCAGCTTTCACGAACGGGGACTATGAACTCGTCCATGTCGGTGACGGACAGCCTGGTCAATACGTCGGGAAAGACGTGAAAGGGAAGATCGTCTTCGCGGTGCGTGACGGCGCCTATTTCTACTCGAACATTCAAAAGACAGCCGAAGCGAACGGGGCTGCCGGTGTCATCGTCCGCGGTGCCGTCGGTCATGGTGATTACGTCAGTATGGCGCTAGCGAACCCACAAATCCCGATGGCGTCACTCAGCATTAAAGACGGAAATGAGCTTCAACAGCGACTCGTTGCCGGTGAACAAATGAACATTAAATTCGCAGGTGACCGCATTAGCGTCGCTAACCGTGCAGCCGGTTCACTGTCTAACTTTACTTCGTGGGGCGTGACGCCAAACCTCGATTTCAAACCTGAAATCTCGGCGCCAGGCGGACAAATCTTCTCGACGTTGAATGACGATCAATACGGATTGATGAGCGGAACGTCGATGGCTGCACCACACGTCGCAGGAGGCGCCGCCCTCGTGCTCGAACGTGTCGATCGCGAGTTCGCTTTAAGCGGTACGGCTCGGGTAACGATGGCGAAGAATTTGTTGATCAACACATCGAAAGCCGTGACTGATATCGGTCCATACAACCAACAGTTGAATCAGAACCTCCCATACACGCCGCGTCGGGGAGGAGCCGGTTTGATGCAATTGCACGCGGCCGTCTCAACGCCAGCCGTCGCCTATGAAAAGACAACAAAAGAAGCAAAAGTTGCCTTAAAAGAACTCAACCGAAGCAAGGCGACGTTCACGCTTGTTGTCGAGAACTTATCCGACAAAGTCGTGTCATACGATGTTTCGTCTTCACTTCAGACCGACCTCGCCATCGAACGGACGGCCGGGACGATTCAAAATGCGATGGAGGCCCAACCACTCCAAAACGCCAGCGTGACGATCAACGGGAAGAAAGCAAATACGGTCAAACTGAAAGCGAAGCAAACAGTCGAACTCAAAATCGCGCTCGATGTCTCGAAAGCGCAGGTTCTCAATCCAAAGACGCTGAGCGGTCTCGTCTCGGCCAAAGACGTATTTGAAAACGGCTATTTCGTCGACGGTTTCGTGCGCTTGACCGATGTGAACGGGGCAGAAGGCAATCCAGGACTCGTCGTACCGTTCGTCGGTTTCGAAGGCGACTGGGGCAAAGCACCGATCTTCGACGCTTCCATCTATGAATCAGGATCGTTCTATCAGACGGCTGGAATGGTCGATCAGACAGGGAATTATTTGGGCATGAACCTAGATGAGTCGTTCACGTCCGACGCAATCGCGTTCTCTCCTGACGGGGACAACGTAAAAGATGTGGCGACACCGGTCTTCTCGCTCCTTCGTAACGCCAAAGACGTCAAATATCGCATCGTCGACGAGTCAGGCGATGTCGTCCGCACGCTCCGGCAAGATGACGAGTTGCGTAAAAACTACTTCGATGGCGGACGCAATACACCTTACTACTTCTCAGCCGACTACAAATGGGACGGACAATTGAACGGTAACCCGGCCCCGGCCGGCAAGTACTTCTATGAGATCGAAGCGAGCATCGATTACATGAAAAAAGAGGCACAGACGCTCCGCTTCCCGGTTAAAGTCGACTATACAGATCCGACGTTCTCGGCGAAGTGGCAAGATGACAGTTTGTCCGTAAAAGCGAACGACGACTTCTCTGGTATCCATTCTGTCGAATACTTCTTGAACGGTAAGTCTGTCGCCAAACTTGCAAACGGGTCGGCCAGTCATGCCTTCACGTCGCCACTTAGTGAGACCGATGAAGTCAGCGTCCGCGTCACCGACCATGCCGGAAATAGCACGACCAAAACAGTCGCCTATTCGACGGATTCAGAAAAACCTGGCGTCTTCTTGGACGCGCCGCTCGCTTTGTCACCTTACGCGACGTCAATCGTCCCCATCAAAGGATCGATTCAAGACGCATCAAACATCAACTCATTCCAAGTCGATGGGATTGATGTCCCGCTCACATGGAATGAAACAACGAAACGGTATGACTTCAGTACGAATCGGACATTTATAGATGGCGTGCACAAACTCCGCTTCGTCGCTGAGGATGCGGCTGGAAACGTCGCCAACTTCCAACGGACGATTTTCGTCGATGCGACACCAGCCGTCATCGAGATCGGGAAACTACCGAAACAAATCGGGAAAAAACAAACTGCGGTCAACGTCAACGTGACTGTCAAAGATAATTTTGATGAAGTGAAGCTCCTCGTGAACGGTGATTTGAAATTCAGCCAGGCACTAAAAGCACCTTACGAGATGCGCGCTTTCTCAAGAACTGAAAAAGTCACGCTTCCTGTGACGTCAGGAGAGAATACGTTCACGTTCGAAGCGGTCGACCTCGCCGGTAACGTGACGACGAAGACGATCACGTTGTTCAAAAAATAATCGGTCATGAAGAAGAGCCCTCGCCTAGATGAGGGCTCTTGTCATGTGGTCATTAAACATAAAATCAGCTCCCGCAGTTTGCGGGAGCTGATTTCGTGTTCAATTCAATTCAAGCGCATACGACAACGCCGCTAACGCATAGAGCGGAGCCGTCTCGGTGCGCAAAATCCGGGGACCGAACGCACACGGGCGCGCGCCTTGATTCGTCCAGGCGTCAATCTCCTGCTCGTCAAATCCGCCTTCAGGACCGACGATCAGCAGGAGACGCTGTCCGCGCTCAAGCGCTTTGAAGACAGCCGCGAGCGCCGCTTGTTCACCTTGCTTCGCCGACTCTTCATAAGCGATGACGACCGCATCGTAATTAGAAAAGTCGTCTAACAGGTCACGCGACGAGACGTACGCGCACGTCGGGACGACGGCCCGGTACGACTGTTCGGCCGCTTCTTGCATGATCTTCTGCAAGCGGTCGACTTTCTTCGGGGCTTTTTTAGCGTCCCATTTCGCGACCGATCGTTTCGACTCGAACAACTTCAAATGATGCAACCCGAGCTCGGTCGCTTTTTGAGCGACGAGCTCGACTTTATCACCTTTCGGCAGTGCGTAGGCGAGCGTCACATCAACGGGCAGTTCAGTCGTCGCCTGCCGCGCTTCGAGTACTTTTGCCGTCCCCGATTTTTTTTCGAGCGCAATCACCTCACAGACGTACTCGACACCTGTACCGTCTAACAACACCATCTGATAACCCGGTCCCGCCCGCAACACCGTCCCGATATGATGGACGACGTCTTGCGGCAATGCGACCGTGTCTGTTTTAAACGCATCACGTTGTAAGAAATAGCGTTGCATGGCTTACCCCTTCTTCGCGATGATGGCGACCCAGTCTTCCATGACTCGCGTCTCTTCGATCGAGAATCCAGCCGCCTTGAGCGCTGCCGTCACTTCATCTCGTTTTTGGCCGATGATGCCCGACGTGATGAAATAGCCGCCTGGTTTGACGCGCACGTAAGCATCGTCAACGAACAGCATGATGACGTCAGCTAAAATGTTGGCGACGATCAAGTCATACTCACCGCTCATCCCTTTCAACAAATCACCCGTCTTGACGTCGACGACGTCCAGAACGCCGTTCGTCTCGACGTTTTGGCGGGCCGATTCGACCGCGACCGCATCCAAATCGAGCGCCTCGACTCGTTCCGCGCCAAGCTTCGCCGCCGCGATGGCAAGTACGCCTGAGCCCGTCCCGACATCGATCAAGCGGTCACCCGGTTGGATATAGTTCTCGATCGCTTGAATGCACAGCATCGTCGTCGGGTGCGTCCCGGTCCCGAACGCCATACCCGGGTCGAGCAAGATCACGTTCTCTTCCGGTTGGGGCACGTATTCTTCCCACAGCGGCACGATCGTGAGATGTTGCGAGATCTTGACCGGTTTATAGTACTGCTTCCACGAGTGGGCCCAGTCCTCCTCATCCATCTCGAGCGCCGTCACGGTACCAGCGCCGACTTCAAAGATATTGCGCAGCCGTTCAATTTCTTTTTTCAGTGTCGAGAGCGTGTCCGGTAGGTCGCCTGAGACAGGAACGTACGCTTTCACGTGAACACCCGACGTTGGATACGTATCGCGGCCGGATTCGTCCCAAATCTCTCCGAAATGATCTTCTGCCATCATCCGGTCGTAGTCTTCGACATCCTCGATGACGACACCTTGTGCCCCCACTTCATGTAGTAAATTTGATACGGCTTCGACTGCCTGCTGTGTCGTGTGGACACAAATTTCAGACCATTTCATCGCTTGTACACGCTCCTTTTACTGGCTAAAAAACTTTTTCATCTTTTGGAAGAGGCCGTGCTGTTCTTCCACGCCCGCTTCTCCGCTGATCTCTTCAAACTCGCGGAGCAATTCTTTTTGACGATCTGTCATGTTCGTCGGTGTCATGATGACGATATTGACGTACTGGTCGCCGTTGCCGCCGCCGCGAACGCTCGGCATCCCTTTTCCACGCAAACGGAATTTCGATCCGGTCTGTGTTCCGGCTGGCACTTTCAAGCTGACCTTGCCGTGCACGGTCGGGACTTCGAGTTCGGCGCCGAGTGCTGCTTGCGCGAACGTGACCGGCATCTCCATCGAGATGTGCTGGTCGACACGCTCGAAGATTTCGTGCGCCCGAACGCGAACGACGATGTAAAGATCGCCGGCCGGACCACCGTTAGCGCCAGGACCACCTTTGCCGGACATGCGGATCTGTTGGCCGTTATCGATACCGGCAGGAATTTTGACTTCGACTTGCTGTGTCTTCTTGACGTGACCAGAGCCATGGCACGTCGTACATTTCTCTTTGATCGTCTTGCCTGTTCCATGACATTGGCTACACGTCCGCTGATTGACCATGCGACCGAGCACCGTGTTCTGTTCGACCGTTTCGACACCGCTACCGCCACAACGGCCGCACGTCTCTGGTTTCGTCCCCGGCTTGGCACCGCTACCCATACACGTGTCACATTCGACTTCGATCTCAAGGTCGATCGTTTCCGTCTTACCGGTCACGCTCTCCATGAAGTCGAGGTCGACGACGTATTGATAATCTTCTCCGCGTCGCGGTGCGTTCGGGTCTTGACGACGTCCGCCGCCGCCGAAGAACATGTCGAAGATGTCGCCGAATCCGCCTTGGAAGTCACCGCCGCCTCCGAATTGGCTCGCTCCTTCAAATCCGAAGCGGTCATATTGAGCCCGTTTCTGCTCATCTGACAGCACTTCATACGCCTCGCCGAGCTCTTTAAATTTATCCGCCGCATCCGGCTCTTGGTTGATGTCTGGATGATATTCCCGTGCCAATTTGCGATAGGCACGTTTGATGTCTTGCGCCGAGGCCGATTTGTCTAGGCCAAGCACTTCATAATAATCTCGTTTCGCCACGTTACTCTCTCCTCTTTACTGTTTCAAGTTCGATTTTACCGATTCTACCTTAACATGGAAAGAGCCAAAGCAGAAACCTGCTTTGGCGCCATCCAATCTATCGGTTGCCTTATTTACGATCGTCGAGATCTTCAAACTCCGCGTCGACGACGTTATCGTCTTTCGCTTCTGTTTGTGTCTCAGCGCCTTCAGCACCTTGCTGTTCAGCCATGTTCGCATATACTTTTTGCGTCAATTCTTGTACGACTTCAGATAGCTCATCTTTCGCCGTACGGATTGCTTCGAGGTCTGTACCTTCAAGTGCTGATTTTGCTTTTTCTTTCGCTGCTTCGGCTTTGTCTTTATCTGTTGCGTCGACTTTATCTCCAAGGTCTTTGATCGCCTTGTCCGTCGCGAAGACGAGTTGGTCCGTTTCGTTACGGAGCTCTGCTTCTTCTTTACGCTGTTTGTCTGCTTCCGCGTTCGCTTCCGCTTCTTTCACCATGCGCTCGATTTCAGCCTCGTCGATACCTGAAGACGACTGGATCGTGATCGACTGCTCTTTGTTCGTACCGAGGTCTTTCGCCGATACGTGAACGATTCCGTTCGCATCGATGTCGAACTTGACTTCGACTTGTGGTACACCGCGTGGTGCCGGCGGGATGTCCGTCAATTGGAAACGACCGAGCGTCTTGTTGTCAGGCGCCATCGGGCGTTCCCCTTGCAAGACGTGGATGTCAACGGCTGGCTGGTTGTCTGCCGCTGTCGAGAACACTTGTGATTTCGATGTCGGAATCGTCGTGTTGCGATCGATCAACTTCGTCATCACGCCACCCATCGTCTCGATACCGAGCGAAAGCGGAGTCACGTCGAGAAGGACGACGTCTTTCACGTCACCGGCAAGGACACCACCTTGGATCGCTGCGCCGAGGGCAACGACTTCGTCCGGGTTAACGCCTTTGAACGGCTCTTTCTTCGTGAAATCGTGAATCGCTTTTTGGACCGCAGGGATACGGGTCGAACCACCGACGAGAATGATCTTGTCGAGGTCAGACGGCGTGAGGCCTGAGTCTTTCAACGCGCGGCGAGTCGGTTCCATCGTGCGCTCGACGAGGTCTGCTGTCAATTCATCGAATTTCGCACGTGTGAGTGTTGTTTCGAGGTGAAGCGGGCCAGCTGCTCCTGCTGTGATGAACGGGAGGCTGATGTGCGCGCTTGTCACGCCTGAAAGGTCTTTCTTCGCTTTCTCGGCCGCATCTTTCAAGCGTTGGAGCGCCATCTTGTCTTGCGCGAGGTCGATACCGTTCTCTTTTTTGAATTCAGATACGAGGTAATCGATGACTTTTTGGTCAAAGTCGTCTCCACCGAGTCGGTTGTCCCCTGCTGTCGCGACGACTTCAAACACGCCGTCTCCAAGCTCGAGAATCGAGACGTCGAACGTACCGCCACCGAGGTCATAGATCAAGATCGTGTGGTCTTCACCTTTGTCGAGGCCGTAAGCGAGCGCCGCTGCCGTCGGCTCGTTGATGATCCGTTTGACATCGAGACCGGCAATTTTCCCGGCGTCTTTCGTCGCTTGACGCTCAGCGTCGTTAAAGTAGGCAGGAACGGTGATGACCGCTTCAGTTACTGACTCACCAAGATAGTCCTCTGCATCTTTTTTAAGTTTTTGCAAAATGATGGCCGAAATTTCTTGTGGCGTGAATTTCTTACCGTCGACTTCGACCGTATGTGACGTTCCCATATGACGCTTGATCGATTGGATCGTGTTCGGGTTCGTGATCGCTTGACGCTTCGCGACTTCACCGACTTGACGCTCTTCCCCTTTGAATGCGACGACAGACGGTGTCGTACGGTTCCCTTCTGCGTTTGAGATGACGACCGCTTCGCCACCTTCCATAACTGCTACACAAGAGTTCGTTGTTCCTAAGTCAATTCCGATAATTTTAGCCATTGTCTATTCCTCCATCTAGTTAAGTAATTTTATTCCGAAACTTTTACCATGCTTGGACGAATGACGCGTCCGTGCAACGTGTACCCTTTTTGAAGCTCCATCGTTACAATCCCAGAATCGAACTCATCGCTCGGTTCTTGCATGACCGCTTGGTGATAATTCGGGTCGAACGGCTGACCGACCGCTTCGATCACTTCAACGCTCTCGGCGTTTAACACGTCGAGCAATTGACGGTGGATCATATCGACGCCCGCTTGAATCTGTTTAGCGTCATCCGATGACGCTTCGACTTGAAGCGCACGCTCAAAGTTATCGATGAGCGGAATCAATTTCTCGATGACGGCTTGCGAAGCGAACTTGACGCGTTTCGCGTTCTCTTCGTTCGTTCGGCGGCGGAAGTTGTCAAAATCAGCACGAATCCGAAGCTCGCTCGCTTTGAGCGCTTCGATTTCTTGTTGCAAATCTGGTCCCTCAGAACTTTCTTCCACTATTTCAGCATTTGAAACCTCGTCAGCGTCCGCAGTCTCTGACTGCAACGCGTCGAAATCTTTCTCTTCGAGCACTTCTTCTTCTTGGTCTGGCCCGTTTTGATTTTCAGTAGTCATATTGAGGCTCCTTTCGTTCACTCTTCTAGTTTCGTTCGCCTTAACGCTTCAATGATTTGTCCCATCATCCGCACCCCGTGCCGATAATCCATCCGGGTCGGACCGATCATCGCGATCGTCCCGAACGTCTTGCCGTCGAGCGTATAGTCCGAGGTGATGACGCTACAATTTTGAAGCGCAAGGATCCCATTCTCGCTCCCAATGCTCACATAAATCTCGCGATTTGGCAACGATTCGAGCCAGTCGGTCAACCGTTCTTGCTCGTCGATCCACTCTAGGAACGGACGTAACGTATCGAGCGTTTGAAACTCGGGTTGGTTGAAGATGTTTTTCTTCCCACCAAGATACAGCGAGGTCGGATGATGTACCCCGACGGTCGCTTGAATGAGTTGCATCATCGACTCATATTGTTGTTGATGAGCGAGGCGAAGGTTTGACACTTCTTCTCCGATACGGAACTTCAGTTGACCGAGCGGAGTTCCTTTTAGACGATCGTTTAAAAATCGGATTGTTTGTTCGACCAGATCCGGCGCCATCGGCGATTCGAACACGACCGTTCGATGTTCGACGTGCCCTTGATCCGTTACGATCAAGACGACACCGCGCCGTTCATCGAGCGGCATCAAATCGATCCGTGCCAGCCGGTTCATCTGACTGCTCGGGCCGAGCGCTACCGTCGTATAATTGGTCAAATCAGAGAGTAGGTCAGCGGCTTGACGAATGAGGACTTCTGACTCTTGGGCGGACGCTCGCAAGCGTTCCCCGAGCCGATATGTTTCCCGCTCGTCGATGAGTTTCGTCTCGACAAGGTGATCGACGTAATAACGATACCCGACTTCAGACGGGATTCGTCCTGCTGAAGTGTGCGGTTTTTCGATCAAGCCCATGTCTTCTAAATCCGCCATGTCGTTTCGGATCGTCGCCGAACTGAACGACAAGTCATCCCGTTTCGAAAGCGTCCGTGAACCGACGGGCTGGGCTGTCTGAATGTAATCATCAATGATCGCTCGTAAAATAAGCAATTGTCTCTCTGTCAGCACAACATCACTCCTCTCTGAAGGATTGGCCTCACTTTTATTAGCACTCATATTTACTGAGTGCTAATCACACTTCAAATATTATCATGTTCTCCTTATTTGTCAATTCAAATGCATCATTTTTTCCATCGATTGAAAGTCATTCGAAATGCATCTTCCGCGCACTTTCGGTATGATACGAATTGAGGTGATCATATGTTTACAACTAAACAATTTAACGTGTTTACGCAAGACGGGCTCGACGCCCGCATGTCAGGTATTCGCGCGGACATTCAACCGCTGTTCCATCGCATCTATGACGAGGTCGGTCCGCAGCTTGAAGCCGACGTCGGCATCCCGCTCTATCTCCACGTCGCCAAGCACGCCCGTCGGACGGTCAATCCGCCGAAAGATACGTGGATGGCGATCTGTCACGATAAACGTGGCTATAAGAAACATCCGCATTTCCAAGTCGGTCTGTTCGACGACCGTGTCTTCGTCTGGCTTGCCTTCATCTATGAGATGCCGAACAAAGATGCAATCGGCAAACGACTCATGACAATCGATTTTAAACATGAATTTCCCGACTTCCATCTTGCCGGCGATCATATGAAAAAAGAGGCGTTCTTGATCGAAGAGACGTCCTCTGCGTCAATCGATGCCATCGTCGAGCGCTTCGCGACCGTCAAAAAAGCCGACTTCTTGATCGGTCGTCAACTTTCGGCCGATGCCTCGATCCTCCAAAACGAAGCGGCGTTCCTCGCCCTCGTCGAGGATACGTTCGGACGGCTCATGCCGATCTACCGCGAGCTCGTTCTCTAACTAAAACAGGCGAATCCGATGTCGGATTCGCCTGTTTTTACGTTGTCACATCATTTAATCGTGCCTCACCGATGAATGCCGCGAACGCCTCGTTGGCGAGCGGGAGTCCCGACTCGGTCAACCGGACGTGCGTGTCCGTCGTTTCAATCAACTGTTTCGCTTTCAGTTCGGTCAAGACGTGCCCGAACACCGACTCCATCGAGACACCGTACTTCGCTTCGAACGTCTCGAACGACACACCGCTGCGCATCCGGAGACCGAGAAACAACTCTTCTTCCATCCGCTCGAACGTCTCGAGTGTCGTCGTACTTCGAACCGGTAAACCTTCCGCCTTGATATAGTGCGGGATCGGCGCGACGTTCGCCCGGCGCTCGCCGTTCAAGTAACTGTGAGCCCCGGCTCCGAAGCCGTAATACTCCTCGTTCCGCCAATACACTTGGTTGTGACGGCTCTCCCGTCCCTCGACACTGTAGTTCGAGATCTCGTACTGCTTGAGCCCACGGCGTTCGAGCGTCTCCATGACTTTCAAGTACATGGCGACTTCGATGTCCTCACCCGGCAGACGCAGCTTGCCCTTGCGGTCTTGGATCGCGAAGACGGTGTGCGGTTCGAGGATCAAGGAATAGGACGAGACGTGTTGGATCGGCAGTTTGAATGCCAAGTCGAGGTCCCGTTCGATCTGTTCGAGCGTCTGCTCCGGTAGTCCGAACATGAGGTCGATCGAGATGTTGTCGAACCGTTTCGCCGCCTCCGTTACCGTCGCGAACACGTCATCCGCCCGATGCGTCCGCCCGATCCGTTCAAGCCCGCCGTCGTCGAACGTCTGGACGCCGAAACTGACGCGGTTGACACCGCCTCGTTTCATCGTATCGAGCTTTTCCGCGCTCACAAAGTTCGGATTCGCCTCGACCGAGTATTCTATATTCTTTGTAGCGAGCGGGAGCAAGTGCCGCTCGACCATGCCCATGAGACGTTTCATCTGCACCTCATCGAGCGCGGTCGGCGTTCCTCCGCCGATAAAGATCGTCTCGATCTCATCTGTCGGATATTGTTCAAGCGATAGGACGATCTCTCGTTCTAACGCATCTAAATAGTCATCAACTGGTTGGTTCTTTAAGAACACCTTGTTGAAATCGCAGTAATAACAAATATGTTCACAAAATGGAATGTGAAGATATACGGCTTTAGCCATGGCGGCCACCCCTTTCTTCTCCTTCCATTTATAACGCTTTTTACGTCTTCACGCCACTGTCTGCATTCAATCGAAACGATGGATGAACAATCCGCTCTTCAGTTTCGGCTCAAACCAGGTCGACTTCGGTGGCATCTGTCCGGATTCATCGGCGACCTGCATCAACTCTCCCATCGCCGTGGCGTGGCATGTCAACACGACGACATCCGGTCGTTCGGCCAACCGTTCTAGTTGTTCGACGGCGTCTGAGCCGCCGACGAAGTCAATCCGTTTATCGGTCCGGACATCGTCCACCCGGAAGTACGGTTCGAGAATATCCCGTTGTAGCGTGGCGACGTCGAGAGCCGTGGTCGACTGCCGTTTCGTCAGCTCATACTGTTTGCCGCGGTAAGACAATCCGAACGAACCGCGCGCTTGCGGAACGACGAGGCCGTCAGTCGACACCACTTCGTATGAGAACGAAATCCCGTCCAATAAAGCCGCGACTTCTTCAGGCGTAACATCGGTCAACAGGCGATGGTACGGCAAGATCGTCAACTCGTCGCTCGGGAAGAGCACACCTAAAAAGTGATCGCGCTCTAGTTTCGATTCACCTTCAGGCAGTTCTAGCGCCGCGACGACAGCCGCCGCTTTGGCCCGATGATGCCCGTCGGCGATATAGATGGACGGGATCGTCGCCCCAATCATAATGACACGCGCCTGGTCTTTCGACGGCACCGCATAGCCTTCGTGCAAGACACCTTGACTGTCCGTGAAGGAAAATAGAGGTCGTTCGTTCGTGGCGGCTTCAAGGATACGCCGTAACGCCTCGTCCGGCTCATGGCTCAGTAAAATCGGTCCGGTGTGCGCTTTCGTCGCCGCCACATGTTCGACGCGTTCCCGCTCTTTCACTTCTCGTGTATGTTCATGGATCTTGATTCGGCCCGCCTCATAATCCGCGACCGAAAACGTCGCTACGAGACCGGTTTGACGCCGCCCTTGATTCGTCAGCCGATACACGTAAAAGCCGTTTGCCTGTTCCGTCAGTTCAGTCGCGTACAACCGTTCCAACTCGGCCCTCGCACGTCGTCCCCACGCTTCGAGCGACAGATCAGCGGCAAACAGTTCCGGCTTATCGACCGAGAGAAATGAGTTCGGACGTCGCTCGACGTCTCCTCGTGCCTGTTCGACGTTCACGACGTCGTACGGGTCAGCCGCCACAGCTTCAGGATAGGTCGGCATATACGGTTTAAACGGTTTAAATATGACCATATTGATCCCTCCTTAAAATTCACGGACGCGCATGACGCCCTCGATGTCGTACAAAGCATGCACGGACAGTTCTTCTTGTTTATGGTTATCGATGTCGATCATCGTATAGGCCACATCGTTCCGGCTACGATTCACCATGTTATCGATGTTGATCCCGTTCTCGGCGAGCCGGCTCGCAATTTGACCGACCATGTTCGGGACGTTCAAGTGCAGCACCGCCAAGCGTCGCTTGCCGACATAAGGAAGTTCAGTGTCCGGGAAGTTAGCGGAATTCCGGATGTTTCCGGTCTCTAAATACAGTTTCAGCGTATCGACGGCTTGAATCGCGCAATTCACTTCGGATTCTCGTGTCGAAGCCCCAAGATGCGGAAAAGCGACGACTTGAGGATGGCCGAGTAACGCCTGTTGCGGGAAGTCTGTAATGTACGTCGCCACTTTATCTTGTAACGCCTCGATCAAATCAGCGTCGTTCACGAGCTCGCCACGGGCGAAGTTCAATAACGTCACTCCTGGCTTCATCCGTTTGAACCAACTAGCGTCGATCAAGTTGCGTGTGTCGTCCGTCAGCGGCATATGAATCGAGAGCAAATCGACGTCTCTAAGCAAGTCGTCCAAGTGCTTGGCTCGTTTTACTTGCTTCGATACGTTCCACGCCCCATCGACCGATAAATGCGGGTCGTACCCGACGACGTCGACACCGAGCTGGAGCAGGTCGTTCGCGAGCGACGCCCCGATCGCACCGAGGCCGACGATGCCGACCTTCTTGCCTCGTAATTCAGAGCCGACGAAACGGCGCTTCTCGTCTTCCATCGCTCGCTCAAGTAACGCTTGGCTTGGGAACGTTTGCTCGTTGACCCAACGCGCGCCTTCAAGGATCGGCCGGACCGATAAAAGCATGCTCGCGAGTACGAGTTCTTTGACCGCGTTCGCGTTCGCCCCTGGTGTATGGAACACGACGACGCCTTGACGCGCCAAGCGCTCAAGCGGGATGTTGTTCACCCCAGCCCCGGCCCGGGCGATCGCGAGCAAGTACGGGGGAATCTCGGCGTCGTGAACGTCATGGCTCCGAATGACCCAGGCATCGGCCTGCTCCACTGCGTTGACGGCGTATTCTCTCGGCTCAAAACGCTCTAGCCCGGCTGATGCGATTTGATTATATGTTTTGATGTGGAACATCGTATCCCTCCTGTTCAAATGCTTGCATCACTTCGACTAGACGAACGACTCCTTCGAGCGGCATCGCGTTGTAAAGACTGGCTCGCAGCCCTCCGACCGAACGGTGGCCACCAAGTTCGATCAATCCACGTTCCTCGGCGAACTGTTGAAACGCTCGATCCGTCTCGTCCCGTCCCGTCGTGAACGGAATATTCGTCAATGAACGGATATCTCCTGTGACGAGCGACCGGAACAACGTTGAGCCGTCTAAATAAGCATACAATCGCGCGCTCTTCTCACGGTTGCGCCGTTCCATCTCGGCGACGCCACCCGTCCGTTCGACCCAGGCGAGAACCCGTTCGGCGACATACATGCTAAACGTCGCCGGTGTGTTCAAAACGGTGTCGGTGTGACGGGCGTAGTTCAAATAACTTGGCAAATCGCGGTCGACAATCAAGTCGCGACGAATGATGACGACGCTTAACCCGGCCGGTCCGATATTTTTTTGGGCGCCTGCGTACAGCAGACCGTAGCGGCTCACGTCGATCGATTCTGCCAAAATATTGGAGGACACGTCCGCGACGAGCGGGATGCCTGTATCCGGAAGCATCGTATAACGTGTCCCTTCGATTGTATTGTTCAACGTCAAATGGAGATAATCGGCGGTCTCGCCATCCCCTTCATAGTCAGGCAGTTCCCGATAGTTCGAACTCGCCGAACTGCCGACGACGGCGACGTCCCCATAGTGGCGGGCATCAGCGATCGCTTTTTTCGACCACGTGCCGCTGTCGAGATAAGCGAAACGCCCTGTCGTACGCAAGTTCATCGGAATCATCGAGAACTGGAGCGTCGCCCCGCCTTGCAGCCAAAGGACGGCGTAATCGTCTGAGATGTCCATCAACCTCCGCAGCCTCGCTTCGAGCGCCTCGGTAATCGCAATGAAGCGCTCCGAGCGGTGGCTCATCTCGACGATCGAGACACCCGTTTTTTGATAAGACAGAAACTCGTCTTGCACTTCTTGTAGTACCGATTTTGGCAAAACGCTCGGCCCTGCCGAAAAATTATAGACGGTCACCGCTACTCCTCCTCTATTTTTCTGTAAGTGGGTACTATTCCGTACCGGACGTCACGAATCCTGCCAAATGAAAAAAATCGCCCTTATCAACGGATAAGGGCGACTACTCATTCTTCGTCCATCGATAAGACGGACATGAACGCTTCTTGCGGCACTTCGACGGATCCAACCATCTTCATGCGCTTTTTACCTTCTTTTTGTTTCTCGAGAAGTTTACGTTTCCGCGAGATGTCGCCGCCGTAACATTTGGCAAGGACGTTTTTACGCAACGCCTTGATCGTCGACCGGGCGACAATTTTCGTACTGACCGCTGCTTGGATCGGCACTTCGAACTGCATCCGTGGGATGAGCGCCTTTAACTTTTCAACGATGACTTTCCCACGTTCGTAGGCAAAGTCGCGGTGAACGATAAAGCTGAGCGCATCGACGAGCTCGTTGTTGAGGAGAATATCCATCTTGACGAGGCGTGACGGACGATACCCGATCAAATCATAGTCCAGTGAGGCATAGCCTTTCGTGCTTGATTTCAATTGATCAAAGAAGTCGTAGACGATTTCACTGAGCGGAATATCGTACGTGATTTTAACACGGGTCGTATCAATATATTCCATATCAATAAAACTGCCGCGTTTCTTCTGACAAAGTTCCATGATCGAGCCGACGTAATCGTTCGGTGTCATGATCGCCGCTTTGACGTATGGCTCTTCGATCAATTCAACTTTTTGTTGCTCAGGCATCTTCGACGGGTTATCGACGTGGATGACGTCTCCTGACGTCGTCGTGACGTGATAGATAACCGACGGTGCCGTCGTGATCAAGTCGATTCCAAACTCGCGCTCGATCCGCTCTTGAATGATTTCCATATGAAGCATACCGAGGAATCCGCTACGGAAACCAAATCCGAGCGCTTGTGACGTCTCGGGCTCGAACTCGAGTGCCGCATCAGACAACTGGAGCCGCTCAAGCGCTTCACGCAAATCATTATACTTGGCCGCATCAATCGGATAAAGACCGCAGTATACCATCGGGTTCATCTTACGGTAACCAGGAAGTTGCTCGGTCGATGGGTTTTTAGCGAGCGTGATCGTATCACCGACACGAACGTCGCCAACCGTTTTAATCGATGCCGAGAGCGTACCAACGTCTCCGACATTCAACTCTTTCACAGATAACGGTTTAGGTGTCGAGACACCGAGATCCGTCACTTCGAACGATTTACCGGTCGACATCATTTGGACTTTATCCCCGACTTTGACCGAACCGTTGACGACTCGTATCGAGGCGACGACGCCACGATACGCATCGTAGTACGAGTCGAAGATCAAAGCCTGAAGCGGTGCTGACGGATCTCCCGTCGGCGGCGGCACAAGCTCTACGATCTGTTCAAGAATTTCTTCAATCCCGATTCCTGCCTTGGCAGAAGCTGGCACCGCATCACTGGCGTCCAGTCCGATCACGTCCTCAATCTCTTGACGGACGCGTTCGACGTCAGCCGACGGTAAGTCGATCTTGTTGATGACCGGGATGATCTCGAGGTCGTTGTCGAGTGCGAGGTAGACGTTTGCGAGCGTCTGCGCCTCGATCCCTTGGGCGGCATCAACGACGAGGACCGCACCTTCACACGCCGCGAGTGAGCGCGAGACTTCATACGTGAAGTCGACGTGTCCAGGCGTGTCGATCAAATGAAGGATGTACTCAACTCCATCTTTTGCGGTATAGTTCAATTTAACAGCGTTCAATTTGATTGTGATGCCACGTTCCCGTTCGAGATCCATCGCGTCAAGCGTCTGTTCTTTCATTTCACGCGCCGTAAGCGCACCAGTTCTCTCGAGAATCCGATCAGCTAGCGTCGACTTACCATGATCGATGTGGGCGATGATGGAAAAGTTGCGAATCTTCTTCTGACGGTTCTCTAATTCTTGTTTATTCATATATGGGTTCACCTATCCTTCTCATGCATACCGTGTCATTATATCAAAATCCTAAGTTAATGTGTACGACCTACTACAACAATACCACATATAGTTTTCAGAATAATCATCAAGTGGTTGCTTTTCGAATAACCGTTTGCTACAATTGTGCTTGTTCTGTTGAATGATTACTTGAAGTAATGAGAACATACACTTTCTTGTTTCAGGAGGTGAAATAACATGGCAAATATCAAATCAGCAATCAAACGTGCAAAAACTTCTGAAAAACGTCGCGTCGCTAACTCGCAAGAGAAAGCAGCAATGCGTACAGCAGTAAAACGTGTCGATACTCTCGTCGTCGAAGGAAACAAAGAAGCAGCTCAAGAAGCTTTCGTCCTCGCTACGAAGAAAATCGACAAAGCTGCAGCAAAAGGTCTCATCCACCAAAACAAAGCAGGTCGTGACAAATCACGTCTCGCAGCTCGTATCGCAGCTCTCTAATTAGAGAACAAACGAAACAGCCGCCTCCGTTCAGGAGCCGGCTGTTTTTTTGTATAGCATGACGTAATGTGTCCCGATGCCTTCGATTTCGAACGGATCCCCGATGATGACGAGGCCGTTGCGTTCGTAAAACCGGACCGCGACCTCGCGGGCGTTACACCACCAAGAAGCGTTCAATTCACGATGGACCGCCTGTAAGAAACGAGATCCGACGCCCGTCCCGGCGACGGCCGGATCGGTGGCCATGCCGCGCAGTTGAAACGAAACTCGTTCGCCAGACAGCTCCCGGTCTTGTCGCATCACCGTCGCAATCGATAAGATACGCCCGTCTTCAGCCCAGGCGTAGTGACGGGTCGACTCGGCGTCATCCCCGTCAAAATAGCACGTCGAAACGGCTAAACCTGGACGCAGTACTTCATGCCGGAGCGGGATCACTTCTTCAAGCAACACTTGTTGCAACATACAACCACCTCACAGTAATGTTAATTGACAGACGAGCGTGTCAAACACGATCTGCTTGTCGCCCCGTCCTGTCTTCATCGCTTCGTCCGCATCGGCGATGAGCGTGAGCGCCTTGGCGAGCTGTGCCTCTGAAAAGTTACGGCTCGCTTGCGTCGCCAGTTTCACCGTATAAGGGTGGGCGCCAATTTTTGAGGCAATTTGCTTCTCGCCGTACCCTTTCTCGGTCAACTGCTTGGCGAGGTACATATTTCGATATTGACGGGCGAGCAACGCCAAGAGACCGATCAGTTCTTGGCCTTGTTTTTCTAAATCACGGACGAGACGCAGCGCCAAATCGGCCCGTCGGCCGACCAAATACTCGGACAGTTGGAACACGTTGTCCTCTAGCGTCCGAGGCACGAGATCGTTGACGATTTCAAGCGGGATGTTGGCTCCGTCGCCAGCATAGAGCTGAAGCTTCTCCAGTTCCCGGACGAGCTTGCCCCAGTCGTCTTGACAAAGGAATAGCAAGCGTTCGACCGTCGTCCGCTCCATCGACTGCCTGCGCCGGTTCAGCTCGTCATTGACGTAGCGCATGAGCTCGCTTTGGCTCGGCTTCTTCGCCTCGAGGACGATGGCTCGCTCTTTCAAGCGCTTGACGACTTTCTTCCGCTCATCGAGTTTTTCCGCTTCAACGATGAAGACGAGCACCGAGTAAGGCGCCGGCTGCAACACGTACTCGGTCAACCGCTCGAGATTTTGCTTTTGTTTTTCTTTGGCGCCGGTTAAAAATTGGGCCTGTTTGACGATGACGGTGCGGTAGTCACTAAAGAACGGTACCGTTTCAGCTTCGTCTAACGCCGTATCGAGTGACGTTTCATGTAAATCGAGCTGCATGACGTCAAATTTGTCGCCGGACGGACTGGCCGCCTTGACGATTTCTCGTTCCCACGTCTCGAGCAAGTACTTCTCTGTCCCGTACAGGACGTATACGTTCGACAACTTCCCGTTGTGCAACCACGGTTCATTCAACACACACACCACTTTCACAATTTATTCTTATCTAAAACATAGATTATCCTTCTTTGATTCGCTATACTTAGAACGGAACCATTTTAAGGAGGGACTCACTATGCATATTAACTCGGTTCGCCCGCAAAGCGAAAACCCGTTTGAGAACGACGTGCAGTGCAAACGTAACGATGCCATCGATTCAGCAATCGGCTTCATCGTCCCGTTCGGCTTTTTCTTCACGATTTTCGCAATCGGTGTTCTCATCAAATTCTTAAGTCTTTAAGTCGTAAAGCGATTGCCCCGGGGGAGCAATCGCTTTTTAGTTTATCATAGTTTTCATGGCCTGACTGCCCTTCTCACGCTCCCCTGACACCCTCCCCGCTCACAGACGACCATCCCGTCCTCATCCGTCCGCAACAACCGCCTTCCCTGAATACGGGCGAGCGTGTCTGGATGAGGATGACCGTATCGATTGTTGGCGCCGACGCTGACGACCACAAACTCTGGATCGATGCGAGCGATCAAGTCAGCACCGGAAGACGTTTCGGCCCCGTGATGGCCTAGTTTGAACACATCGACGTCGACAGTCGGGATCAACCGCTCGTTCGCCTCCGGTAAGTCACCCGTCAATAAATAGGACAAGTCTCCGACTTTCATAAAAACCGACACTGAATTCGCGTTCTCGTCCTCACCCGCATCAACCGGTGTGACGACCCACATCCATGGATAAGGCCGCTCTCCTGCTTCTAACAACCGCACGTTCACGTCATACGGCTCGAGCTCGTCGACTAACGCCCGCCGCTTCGTTTCATCGGCCACTTCCGCCGCGATCCATACTTCCTCGACCGGAATCAGATCAAGCACGCCCGTCAGCCCACCGATATGGTCATGGTCGGCATGCGTCAGCAAAATGAAATCAAGTCGGGTCTCACCTCGTTTCCATATGTAAGGGACGACGACATCGGCACCCGGGTCGAACGTCGACCGTTTCTGCTCATCCGGATGTTGAAACACGCCGCCGACATCGATGACACCGGTGATGCCGGCTTGCTCGACGACGATGGCGTCCCCTTGCCCGACGTCTAAAAACGTCACCCGCGGCTCCTCCGACCATTCTAACCAGACGTGCAGCGCAAGCAGCGAAACTGAAGCAATGACCCATCCGACCGCTCGTCTCTTATCTAATAGAATCAATCCAATCCCAAGCAAAACGAACAAATAGACCGCATGCCAAAATGTGATGTCGTGCAACGGGACCCACGGACGATACGTATGATGCATCTGAAACATCCCGTTCAACCCGTCGAGAATCGGATAGAGCGTCGGTTCGAACGACGGCATCACATAAGTGACGAGCGCGAGCGGAAGAATCGCCCAGGAAATCAACAATCCGGCAATCACGTTGTACACCGGAGCAAAGATTGAGATGACCGGCTGGATTTGCCATAAAAAAATCAAGCCGAACCATTGGGCGTAAAGCGCTACGCTGAACAGATTCGTCCATATCGACCGTGTTAAAAGCAAAAACAAGGTCATACCGACGGTCAACTGAAATCCGAGATTCCATAGCAAGTACGGTTGAACGGCTAACAAGGCTGCCGCACACCAACTGAGCAGACGAACCGGGTCCCGAATCGTCTGACCGCATAGCGACAAGATGAGCACGACGTCAGCGACAAGCACGGCTCGTGCCACCGGCGGCGAAAAACCGGTCAGCCAACCGAATGCGGTCACGCAGACGATCACGAGGCCAAGTTTCGTCTCCCGATGAAGCGGCAACGGACGAAACATCCACCTGAGCATAAACACGAGCAAGGCGATGTGGGACCCGGAAATGACGAGTAAATGAAGCAGACCCGTCACACGATAGGAGAACGATGTCTCCTCGTCGAGCAATCGGCTCTCACCAAACAGTAACGCTTCCATATAAAGCGCCACGTCCGGACGGTGCGTCGCTTCGATCCGTTCGAGCTGACGTTCTTTCCAGCGCAGCATGCGCCCATTTAATCCGTCACTCGGTCGACACCGCTCGACATGGACATCCTTCCCTTTAAAAGACAATCCAGCCCCGTGCGCCCATTTCGCCTCGTCAAAACCTCCTGTATTTCGAAGCGGTGAAAAAGGGACTGGTTCGAACGTGACGAGACACGTCTCACCCGGCCGCCCGAGCTCGACTTCGCGCCCGATCAAGACCCCAGACATCCCGTTCGATTCACCATAGAGTCGAACCGAGTGACCGTTGTCGCGTCGGCTCTCGATGGCGAAGACTGAGTCCCCGGCTTCATGTACCTCTTGTACCGACGGAGTAGAACTTTGTAACAGGACTAGGAAAACGAGTGAGATCGCACCGACATGTGTGTAGACCGCTTGCCGACGCCACGTCAGGAACAAGGCTAGCCCGAACAAGAGCACGACACCAAAAGCCCCGGACTTCCAAGCAATGAATAGACCAATCGGGATCAATGGATAGATCGGCATATCACGGGACCAACAAATAGCCTTCCATGCTCTCGAGCGTTTTCTCACCGAACCCTTTGACGTTCCCGAGCTCGTCGTACGATTTAAATGGACCGTTTTCTTTCAAATAGTTCAAAATAGCGTCCGCTTTGGCCGGACCGATCCCGGGGACGGTCATCAACTCTTCTTTCGTCGCACTGTTGACGTGAATGCCGTTCGTCGTATCGGTTTCCGGGACTGCAACGGCCTCTCCTTGTTTCGGTACCGTGATTTTCGTGCCGTCTACGAGCAATTGGGCTAAATTCAGCTGTTCAGGGTCAGCTTCGTCCGTCAACACGGCGAGAGACAAGACGTCCCCGACTCTAGCCCCTTGCGGCATCGTATACGTGTCGGGCGCTTCGACCGCTCCCGTGACGTAGACGACAACTTCTGTCACCGGGCCCGCCTCTGCTTCCTCCACCGTCGTAAACTCCTCGACCATCGTCGTTTCCGGCTCTTTCGAATAAAACATATAGCCGACACCGACGAACAAGATGACGAGCAACGCGACGACATACCGTTTCCACTTCTCCATATCGTTCCCCCCACATAAACGAATGTCTCTTCATTAGTATGCGAGAAATAGCCGGCTCACGCTCAAGTCCTAGTTGCTAGATGCGGTCGCAATGCTTGACCGTTCACCCACGGATCGATGACGTATCGGAACGCAAAAAAGAGACAAGCCGAAACTTGTCTCATTGCTTTTCAACTTGTCTCATTGCTCTTCAAAATGTTGAACTTGGCTCGCCAGTGAGGCGGCTTGTCCTTCTAGCTCTTGCATCAAGGCAAAGATTTGATCAAAGCTTGCCTGTTGCTCTTTCATCGAGGCGGCGACTTCTTCGTTACCGGCTGCTAATTCTTCGGTCACACCACTCACTTCTTCGACGCGTTTCAACACGTTCGTGACTTCACGGCTCGAAGCGACCATTTCTTGTTCGATCGTGCCCACGAACGAGGCCACGTGATCGGTCCGATCATGGATGCGTGTGAACGCTTGCTTCGTCAGTCCGAACGCTTGAAGTTGCGCCGTTTGCTCGTGGCTCGACTCTTCGACCATGTCTGTCAAATTGCCGACCTCGTCCCGAATCGTTTGGACGACCCCGAAGATCGAGCGCGTCGCCACATTACTCTCCTCAGCCAATTTCTTCACTTCACTCGCGACGACAGCAAAACCTCGCCCGGCCTCACCGGCTCGTGCGGCTTCGATCGCGGCGTTCAAGGCAAGTAAATTCGTTTGGGCGGCAACGTCTTCGACAAGTTTTGCCATCTTCTCGATTTCTTCTGTTTTTCTCGCGAACTGGTCCATCCGTTCGACGAGCGATTGATTCCGCTCGCTCGAGCGCCGTAGAATATGTTCTTGATCCGTCAACGTCTCGATTCCGGCCGCCACTTCGCGCGTCATCTCGGTCGTCTCTTCGGTCGTTTGTTTCGTCTGGTTCAAGCTCGTCTCGAACGATGTCGCCATGATCCCGACCGACTCGAGCGTCTCTTGAAGTTCAGTCGCGATCGATTGGGCCCCGTTCGCCATCTCATCGACCGCGTTCGTGATGTTTGACGTCGTACTCGCGACTGCTTCATTTTCAGCGGCGGCCGTCTCTGTCATCTCATTCACTTTGACCGACGTGACCCGGATCGAGCCAATCACGGTTTGAAGCGACGCCGTCATATCTCGCATGGCGCGTTCTAGTCGGCCGATCTCATCGCGTCGCGTTGAATCCGGCAACGTGATCAAATGCCCGGCCGCGATTGCCTCGGCTGCTTTCACGTTCCGTTCGAGCGGAAGTGTGATCGAGCGGGCGAAGAAGAAGTTGTACAGGCTTAACACCGTGACGACGAACACCGTCAACAAGATTGAGACGAGGAACAGGCGCTTCGTCTCGTCGGCCGCTTCTTTTTGCAACGCCTCGTAAAACGTTCCGTTTTTTAACAACAACGTGTTCACGTCGTTCAAGACCCCTTCTAGTTTCGCCGCTTGAATCCGGGCAGCAATGCCGCCTGCTTGAGCCGTTTCAATATTTGCTCCAATGCGCTCATATTTGGCTGTGGCTCGGTCAAGGTGAGTTGAAAACTCATCGATCAAATAGGTTTGATTCATCTCTTGGAACGTCTCCGTGTTCGTGGCACGAATCCGCTCGAGCTGCGTCAGTGTCGATTGACTCATCTGTTCACCGAGCGACGTCCAAAGGGATTGTTCTTGCAAAAGTGACGTCTCGAGTTGAGATAACTCGATCATCTGGGTTCCGTATTGCTCATTGTACGTCTGCAACCGGTTCAACGTCGTCAATACATAACTCATCATCAAAACGATGAGTAAGACCGTGAATACGGTCGAGAAGATAAAGCGTTTGCGTAAAGTCATTGTAACGTCCCCTCCAGCAACCGTTTCTGAACCGCTTCAAACTGCTCTGTCTCTTCATCGGTCCATTGCACACGGCGCAGCGCTGCTAGCCCGATACCGCCCTCTTCGATTCCGAGTTCGATATGGTCGTTGATCGCTTCTGATTGAAGACTGTCCGCGATCTTGACGATGGCCAAGTCGACTTGCTTTAACATCGACGTGACGACCGCATCGGGTGCGATCATCGATTGATCGCTGTCGACTCCGATCGCCTTGATCCCGTTTCGTTCAGCCGTCTCGAGTACACCGACACCGGTCAGACCAGCCGCAGCGTAAAGCACGTCGGCCCCTGCGGCAATCTGTTTTTCCGCCAATTTCCGTCCAATCTCAGGCGAGGCGAAATCGTTCGCGTAGTCGACGATCATTTCGACGTCCTCGTTCACGCTTTTCGCCCCTAACTCGAACCCGGTTCCAAATTTCTGGATCAACTCGTTGTCGACTCCTCCGATGAATCCGATTTTATCGGACTCGGTTTCAAGTCCCGCGACCGCACCGGCCAACGCGCTGCCTTCTGTCTCTTCGAACGTGACCGAGATGACGTTTGGTAACGTCGATACCGCGTCGACTAAGGCAAATTGTTGATCTGGGTGCTTTGAAGCCACCGTTTCTAGATCGGTTTGACTCGCGAAACCGAGACCGACGACCACATCGTGTCCATCTTCGACCAATTGCTCAAATCCTGCTTTGTATGTTTCGGTCTCATCCAATTCTCGATAATCGACGAACCAATCTCCCGTCTCTCGTAACTGCCCCATGCCACGCATCGCAGCGTCACTGAACGATTGGTCCCCGAGACCAACGTCAGACAGGACGACACCCATCGATTGGCGAGGTTCGACCGTCTGTTCGGGCTGATCGATGACAGACTGACACCCGGATAGCCAAACGATACAAGTCGTCAATGCGCCGATTATAATTGTTTTGTTCATAACATGTACTTCCTCTCTCTAATGGTCTGACATCTCATGTATCGTCTGATTTACACCGGGTTTGAAGTCAAACCTTTTAAAACTTAGGGCAATAATTTGAACGACGTCACGACAAACAAGGCTGCAGACGATTGCCTGCAGCCTTGTTGATTCAACTTATTCTTCTGACGCCGCGACGGTCGTTTCCGTCAACTTCCGTTCAGCAGTCGGTGAGGTCGGCACGTTGCCTTTTCCGGCAAAATTATCAAGCAAGTCTTTCATATCGATGCCAGACGACGCTTTGAGCGTCTGCTGCAGTGAAGCCATCAAATCAGTCGCGTAACCCGTGACTTTCCCGGCTCCCCCGTCTTTACCGCTCCCCGTATCGACGACCGTGATTTGGTCGATGTTACCGAGCGGTGCCGCAATTTGCTTCGCGTAGTCAGGAAGCATCTTGACGACCATGTCGAGAATGGCGGCTTGACCGTACTGTTCGAACGCCTCGGCAATCTTTTGTTTCGCTTCGGCTTCGGCGAGACCAGTAAGACGAATAATATCGGCCTCTGCTTCCCCTTTCGCCCGTTCAGCATCGGCTTCGGCGACACCAGCGAGACGGACGCGTTCAGCATCGGCTTTCGCCTCAGCCTCGATGCGGTACTTCCCGGCATCTGCTGCGGCGATTTGACGCGCTTTATCAGCTTCCGCAGCCTGTTCGATCGCATAGCGGTCGGCGTCGGCTTTTTTCTTCACTTCTGAATCATATTGCTTTTCACGACGCATGATTTCTTTCTCTTCGAGCTCGATTTGCTTTTGACGCTCGATGATCTGAACTTGCATCTGTTGCTCTGTGACTTCTTGTTTGGCCTTGGCTTCTTCAAGCTCGTACGATTGGTCAGCCCGTGCTTTAGCGACATCTTGCTCGCGGCGGTAGTCGGCGATGCGGAGTTGGTTCTCTTTTTCCGCTTCCGCGATTTCAGAGTTTCGTTCAAGCTCCGCTTTCCTCGCGTCCTTCATCGCTTCCGCTTGTTTGATGCGCGTTTCTTTATCCGCTTCGGCCGTGGCGATGTCGGCGTCACGTTTTACTTGGGCGATCCGTGGCTTCCCGAGCGACTCGAGGTATCCGTTCTTATCCCGCACGTCTTTAATCGTGAACGAGACGATGACGAGGCCCATCTTCGCTAAATCTTGCGAGGCGACACGTTGCACTTCTTGCGAGAACTTGTCGCGGTTTTTATAAATCTCTTCGACCGTCATCGAACCAAGGATCGAACGAAGGTGACCTTCGAGCACTTCTTTCGCCTCGTTCTCACGCTCGATTTTCGGTTTGCCGAGGAATTGTTCGGCCGCTGTCGCGATCTCACTGATCGAGCCACCGATTTTAATAATGGCCGTCCCGTCAGCCATGACCGGGACTCCTTGCTCGGTATACACTTCAGGCGTCGTTACTTCGAGCTTGCTCGAGAGCAAGCTGAGCGGTTCCGCTTGTTGGAATACTGGCAAGACGAACGCCCCGCCGCCGCGAATGATTTTGACGCGGTTACCGGAAGCGTCACTGTGGACGTTCTTTTTACCTAAGTAGCTCCCGGTGACGATGAGCGCCTCATCCGGTCCGACTGTACGATATTTCAAGACAAACACGAAGATCAAGGCGAGCAAAATCACCCCGACGATAATACTGACTAAAATGGTTGTGTCCATACATTATTGCTCCTTTCGAATAGTGGGTTCGTCATATTCCATGACGACCGCGATATTTCGTTGTACTTCGATGATGACGACTCGACGATCACTAGGAATCGCTTTCCCGTCAATACTTTGTGCCGTCTTCAAAATCGAACCGACGACCGACTCGACGAGCACTTCACCGTAACCGCCTTCAGGGACGGGGACGGTCAATCGCCCGACCAATCCGACGAGCGACTCATCAGTCATACCAATCGACTCTTCCGCATTTGACAGCGGTAGGAGGACGAACAAGTATAGTAACGTCGTGAGCGCGAATGAGCCGGCGAGCGCCACCGCGAGACCGATCATCGGCGACACATGGGCGAGCGCGTTCAAGATTAACCCGATACCTGCCCCGAGCGCCAGGAAAGAGAGGATGACGGCCGGATTGAACCAGCCTTCGAAGAAATCGAACGCGTCCGAGAACAGCATGTATAAAAATGTGCCGAGACCGGCAATGATGAGTACCCACCAGTACAGTTGTTCTAACGATTCCATTACCATCCCTCCTCGGTGCGGCGCTGTTGTTCATATGCGAGCACACGTCGCAAATGTTCGACTTCAAGCGCGAGCGCCTGTTCAATCGTATCCCATTCCGATAACGGCCGGGTCGGATACTGTACCGCCTTCCGCACGCGACCAAGCGTTCGTTCAAGGTTTAAACGATCATACCGGTCAACCTCTTCGAGCCGTTCCTGACGCAGTAGTTTTAAATAGTGATCGACTTCGCCCTGTAACGTAATAATCTGCTCTGTCGCCGCCTCCGACGACTCTTGCATCAGCAGGCGACGCACCCTGACTTGATGGGCAACCAGTTTGGCAATCCTGGCCTCGAGCTCGAGAATATGTTTATAGAGGAACTCTGCCTCATCTTGGTCCGTGTCATCGCGCCACCACATCTCCGTCTCACCTCACTTCTTTTCTACTCACTCATTCATACGTATCAATTGAATCATTGGTTTCAAAATGCGCGAAAAAAATGTAAGATAAATTTGCGAACGTTAAGAAAGGAAGTGCTCACTTTGGGCAATCAAGTCATCAAATTATCAACCGCGGCTCAAGAACAATTAATCCAGAGCTATCGCGCTCACGCGGTCAATCCGCCACCACACGCTCGCTTCAGTGCCAAGACGCCCCACTGTGTGGTCACCGTGTACAATTCGGGAAAAGTCATGTTTCAAGGTCGGGCTGCGGATGAAGAGGCGGCCAAATGGGGAGATTCCATCAAAAAGGAAACGTCCGTTCCAAAACATACGTTACCGGCCGGTTTTTCCGATTGGTCCGTCATCGGGAGCGATGAAGTCGGGAAAGGTGATTATTTCGGTCCGCTCGTCGTTGTTGCCGCCTACGTCCCGAAGGAAAAGATTGCCCTCGTCAAAGAACTCGGTGTCAAAGATTCTAAATTACTTACCGATAAAGATATTTTACGCATCGCTAAAGACTTGCACGTCACGATTCCCTACCAAAAAGCGACACTGCACAACCCGACGTACAATAAAATGCAACGGACGATGACGCAAGGGAAGATGACCGCAATCGCCCATAACGCGGCGTTATCGGCGCTCTTGAAAAAGTTAGACGAGACGCCAGAAGCGATTCTAATCGACCAGTTCGCCGAAAAAGCCGTCTACTACAAACATTTGAGTTCTGAGACCGATATCGTCAAAGACGATGTCTACTTCTCGACGAAAGCGGAAGGTCTCCACGTCGCCGTCGCCGCCGCCTCGATCCTCGCCCGCGCTTTTTTCTTGAAAGAGATGGACAAATTGAGCGCGACACTCGGTGTCACGTTACCGAAAGGGGCCGGAGCGAAAGTCGATCAAGTGGCCGCGACCTTGATCCTTCGCTACGGTCAAGAACGTTTGAACGATATCGCTAAAGTTCACTTCGCGAACACGAAAAAAGCGATGCGTTTGTGCGAGCAGAAACGATAGTTCTCACTTCAAAGATATGTTATATTTATTTTATGGTTCAATGAACTTAAAAACTTTTGGGGGATAGCGTTCATGTTGCATTATAAAACGTACACATTAAGCGACGACCATCCTTGGGTCATCTTCATACATGGCGCAGGCGGGAGTCTATCTCACTGGTATCGTCAAATTCGTCCATTTCGAAAGAAATATAACGTCTTGCTGCTCGACCTCCGCGGTCATGGCGGCTCATATAACGAAGAACAATCTTTGAATCAACCACTCAACGCCTACACACTCGATGTCGTCGTCGAAGACGTCGTCGAAGTGATGAACCATTTAAATATTGAAAAAGGCCATATGGTCGGGCTATCGCTCGGGACGATCGTCATCCAAGCGATGTTCGAGCATCACCCCGACCGCATCGCCTCTGTCGTCTTAGGTGGTGCGATCGTCAAGTTCAACGTCCGCTCGACATTGCTCATCCGGCTCGGCAGCCTCATGCAAAGCTTCGTGCCTTACATGTGGCTGTATCAACTATTCGCTTGGATCTTGTTGCCGAAGAAACGGCATAAAAAATCGCGGATGATGTTCGTGCGCGACGCGGCGAATTTGTGCCAACGCGAGTTCATCCGTTGGTTCAAGATGACGGAAAACATGAATCCGTTGCTGCGTCACTTCACTTCAATCCAAACATCCGTCCCCATCCTCTACATTATGGGCGACGAGGATTACATGTTCCTTGAGGCCGTCGAACGAACGGCGAAGCATCAACCGACGGCACACGTCCAAGTCGTCCACGATTCGGGGCATGTCGTCAACGTCGATCAACCCGATACGTTCAATTCCATTTCAATGGACTTCATCGATCAACAAGTCGGTTTACTGGCAGCCAGTACGTCTTAAGTCTATACCTTTCAACAGAGACTCACTTCCTTAACCGGAAGCGGGTCTCTGTTTTTGTCTGTGGAAAAAATATTTTCCGGAAAGTTTTCAGAAAATATTGATTATTGAAAAATATCGTGTTACTCTTAGACAAATCTTGAACAGAGGAGCTGGCGACGATGCGTACACCATTACATAACGGCCTACTGATTATTATTCGACTGAGGGACTGAAAAATCGACTCGCTGACCGAGACGAATTTTTGGGCCCTTGTTTCGATGGTTTCGGACGAGGCGCTCATGGTATGACCGACGCGCCTATCCAATCAGGATAGGTTTTTTTATTGGATCGATACACAGAGGAGATGATGGAAGTGAAACAGTACGCAATGGATCGGATGATTAAAATATCAGCAGGGATGGCTAGCGCCGTCTTGGTCACACTCGGGGTCGGACTCTTGATTGAAACGATCGGTAAGATGGCCGGAATCGAGACGCTCGTCTTGATCGGACAAGTCGCGAAGTCACTACTCGCCCCGGCGCTCGGTGCCGGAGTCGCCTATCAGCTCGGCGGCAACACCCTCATCTTATTCAGTTCGATGATTGCGGCGACCGTCGGGGGTGCGGCTCTTCAAGCGACGGAGAGCGGGCTTGTCCTCGTCCCCGGTCAACCGATCAGTGCCTTGATTGCCGCAGCGGCGGCCGTCTGGTTAGGCAAACGCGTCCTCGGTAAGACGAAGTTCGATATGATGGTCGTCCCGGTCACGGCCGTGCTCGGCGGAGGCATCGTCGGTGTCGGTGCCGCTGCCGTCACGACACCGCTCATCAACTCGATCAGCGCGAGCATCACTTCGTCGGTCAACACATCACCGATCGCAACGTCA
This sequence comes from Exiguobacterium sp. SH5S4, assembly GCF_004337045.1. NCBI lineage: Bacteria > Bacillati > Bacillota > Bacilli > Caryophanales > Exiguobacterium > Exiguobacterium sp. SH5S4. Next base: position 24,794 of record NZ_SJUQ01000014.1, on the reverse strand, counting down.
CTCGTCATCGCTCTCGTCTTCAGTGTCATGCTCATGTCACCTGCCTCATCAGCCGCGCTTGCGATCGCGCTTCAGCTCGACCCGGTCGCGAGTGCCGCCGCCTTGATCGGCTGTACCGCTCAATTCGTCGGCTTCACGCTCATGGCTTATCGCCAAACCGACCCAGGTGGCTTAGTCGCATCGTTTTTCGTCACACCGAAAGTCCAGTTCCCGAACGTCGTCAAAAATCCACGGGTCGTCATGCCACCGTTCATCGCCGCGATGATCAGCGCTCCGATCGCGACGCTTTGGTTCTCACTCGAGGTACCATATGAGATTGCCGGGCTCGGCTTGAACTCAATGATCGCCCCGCTCAATATCCTTGCCGCACAGGGCATGGAAGCGTTTCTCATCTTCGTCGGCACCGGCGTCATCCTACCGGCTGTCATCACATTCCTTCTTTATAAAGTGACTTGCCTCGTCGGTTGGACGAAGTTCGGTGACTTGGCGCTTGAAGTTCAATGAATTCTAAAAACAGCGATTCCCACAATAAAGGGAATCGCTGTTGTCTGTTAAGCGCGTACTTCTGCGCCATATTCGATTTTGACTGCTTCGATGATTGCATCATACGACGCTGTCACTTCCTCATCAAGAAGTGTACGCGTCGGATCTTGATATTTGAGCGAGAAGGCAATCGACTTCTCCGTTTCACCGACGTTATCGCCCGTGTAGACGTCGAACAGAGCGAGCTCGATCAAGAGCGGACCAGCCGCCTGTCTGATCGTCGCCTCGACTTGACCGGCCGGAATGTCACGCTTCAACACGAGCGCAAGATCTCGCGAAATCGATGGGGAACGTGGTACGTCTTGATAGACGAGCATCGCTTCAGACTTCAATGCGCCAAGGTCGAGCTCGAAGACGTACACTTCTTTCAAGCCGTATGCGTCTTTCGACACGGCCGGATGGACTTGTCCGACGTATCCGACGACGTTCCCTGCGATGAGAACGTTCGCCGTGCGGCCAGGGTGCATGTCTGAAATGACGGCCGCTTCATATGTCACGTCGATGCGTTGCGAGCGCATGAGTGTATCGACGATGCCTTTCGCGACGAAGTAGTCGACCGGGACGCGTGTTCCTTGCGAGCGGTGATCGTACCAAAGTCCTGTCACTACGCCCGCGACGCGTTCCGTTTCGCGTGGTAACGTCTCTCCGTGCTCTACGTACACACGTCCTGTCTCAAATAGACGGACGTTCGCTTGTTGACGCGCCGTGTTATAACGGGCCGCTTCAAGCAATCCCGGAACGAGTGACGTCCGTAGCACCGAACGCTCCTCGCTCATCGGCATGGCGAGTCGGACAGTCGTCGCTCCCTCGCCGTCGAACCGTGACGCATGAAGCTCGCTCGTGAGCGAGTAAGTGATCGCTTGTGACAAGCCCGTTCCTTGAAGGACGCGGCGCACTTGACGACGAAGTACGTTGTCTTTTGGCAGGTAGCCTTTCGACTGCGATGCTGGGAGCGTCGACGGAAGGCTGTCGTATCCGTATAGTCGCGCCACTTCTTCCGTAATATCAGCCGGCACTTCTAGGTCCGGTCGCCGCGACGGGACGTGAACCGTCAACGCTTCGTCTCCTGTCACGTCTAACCCGAGCCGCTTTAGAATCTGTTTGATCGTCGTCTGGTCGAGATCCATCCCGAGTCGATGGTTAATATAATCGATTGACACGTCAATCGTGCGGGCGTCGGACGCTTTGCTTCCAGCGATGACGGGTTCACTGATTGTCCCGCCGCTCACGTTGACGATCAGCGCAGCGGCACGGTCAAGCGCGAGGAGTAAACGTTCCGGATCGACTCCTTTTTCGAAACGGGCGCTTGAATCGGAACGAAGACCAAGCGTTCGGCTCGTCTTCCGGACCGAGGCCGGCGTGAAATAAGCCGACTCCAGGATGATGCTCGTCGTCGTCGCGTCGACTTCGGTATTCGCTCCGCCCATCACTCCAGCGATCGCGACCGGATGTTGTCCATCGGTAATGACCATCATCGATGAGTCGAGTGTGCGCGTCGCATCGTCAAGTGTGACGATTTCTTCTCCGTCCTGGGCTTGGCGAACCAAAATGGTACGGCCGAGCTTAGACGTGTCAAACGCATGGAGCGGTTGACCGAGTTCGAGCATGACGTAGTTCGTCACATCGACCACGTTATTGATCGGGCGCACACCTTCCGCGATCAAGACGTTTTTTAACCACTGTGGCGACTCGCCAATCGTTACCCCGTCGACGCGTCGCGTCGCGTAGTATGTGCAGTTGTCTGTCTCGAGTCGAACAGACACGTCGTTCGGTGTATCCGTTTCGACATCGGCTGCTGGCAACGTATACGGGCGTTCTAAAATCGCCGCGACTTCATGAATGATGCCGTATAGGCTAAGGCAGTCCGAACGGTTCGGCGTCAATCCGAGTTCAATCACTTCGTCATCGAGATCGAGCAAGCTGATGACGTCCGCTCCGACTTCAACTTCTTCCCGGAACGTATGGATGCCGTCCTGTTCGTCTTCGCGAATCTGTTTTTTCTCGAAACCGAGTTCTTCGAGCGAACAGATCATGCCTTGCGACTCGACGCCACGAAGTTTTGCTTTTTTGATTTTAAGGCCAGGTAGTCTTGCGCCGACTTTTGCGACGATGACATGTTGTCCGGCCGCGACGTTCGGTGCACCACAGACGATTTGGACAGGGCTGTCGTCACCGACGTCGACCGTCGTCACGCTCAACTTGTCCGCCTCTGGATGTTTCGCGCATGAGAGGACGTGTCCGACGACAAGACCTTTCAATCCTTCAGAGCGGTCTGTCACACTCTCGACTTCAATCCCGTTTTTCGTGATCAAATCGCCTAACGCTTGCCCGCTCAAGTCTGAGACGTCGATATATTGGTTCAACCATTTTTTCGATAATAACATGTATGATCCTCCTTAGAATTGCTCGATGAAACGTAAGTCGTTTGTATAGAAGTGACGAATATCATCGACACCGTGTTTGAGCATCGCCATCCGTTCGACACCGATCCCGAAAGCAAAGCCAGACATTTTCGTCGCGTCGTAGCCCGCCATCTCGAGGACGCGCGGATGGACCATCCCGCCTCCAAGAATTTCAATCCACCCTGTCCCTTTACAGACGTTACAGCCTTTGCCGCCACACTTGAAGCATGAGATATCGACTTCAACGGACGGCTCTGTGAACGGGAAGAAACTTGGACGAAGCCGGATTTCTCGTGTCTCACCGAACAGTTGCTTGACGAACACTTCAAGCGTGCCTTTCAAGTCGGCCATCGAGATATGCTCATCGACGACAAGTCCCTCGATTTGCATGAACTGGTGTGAATGGGTCGCATCATCTTCGTCGCGACGGTACACTTTGCCCGGACAAATGATGCGAATCGGTTTCCCGTCCGCATCGAGCATCGTCCGTGCTTGCACCGGCGACGTATGCGTCCGCAGCAGCGTCTCGTCCGTGATGTAGAACGAGTCCTGCATGTCACGTGCCGGATGATCTTTCGGCAAGTTCAGCATTTCAAAGTTGTACAGATCGGTTTCGACTTCCGGGCCTTCGGCAATCGTATACCCGAGACCGACGAACAAGTCTTCCATCTCGTCGACGATTTGTTGCAGCAAGTGGCTATGTCCCGGAAGTGCCGTTCGACCAGGGAGCGTGACGTCGATCGTCTCGGCTGCGAGTTTCGCTTCGAGCTCGACCGCCTTCACGTCCTCGATCCGTGCCTCTAACACCTCTTGAATCGTCGTTCGCACCGTGTTGGCGAGTTCACCGACGACCGGGCGCTCTTCGGCGGACAACTTGCCCATCCCGCGCAATACTTCGGTCATCGGGCCTTTTTTACCTAAATACTTAATCCGGACGTCATTCAACGTTTTTTGTGATGACGCCGTTTCAATTTCTTGAAGTGCCTCACGTTGTAATTGTTCTAACTGTTCTTTCATCAATGTTTCCTCCTCTACAAAAAAAGTCCCTTCAGTCGATGACTGAAGGGACGAATAAACGCGGTACCACCCTACTTGGCCGATCAGGCCCACTTGAGAGCATCGGTATCGGGATGCCAGTTCGGTGTTGTCTCCAACACGACTCCAGAGTGAATTCAGCGCCGACCTCGGCATCGGCTCTCAATCTAGGCCGATGCTCCCTGTGCTCGTTCGGGGGTTCGCGTACTATGCTCTTTCAACGTCTTACCTATATTGTTCGATGTTTCTAAATTATCACGATTCTCAAGCGGTGACAAGGTTATTGTAGCGCGATGCGATACATGAGAATGCCGGCGGCGACTGCCGCGTTCAATGACTCGGCTTCTCCGATTACAGGAATGTGGACACGTGTGTCACAAAGGGCGAGCACGTCGTCATGGACGCCTTGTGCTTCATTCCCGATGACAAGCGCGATTTGATCGTTGAACGCGACTTGGTCGTATGACTTCGCATTCGAGAGTGCCGTCCCATAGACGTGAAACCCTAAACTTTTCAGTTCCGGCAACGTGTCGAGCAAGTCGACCGATTGAATGTTCACATGGAACAACGATCCTTGCGTCGCCCGTACGACTTTGGCATTGAACGGGTCGACCGTACCTTTGCCGAGAAACACGGTATCAAATCCGGCTGCGTCTGCTGTCCGAATCATCGTCCCGAGGTTACCCGGATCTTGAATGCGGTCAAGGACGAGCACATGCTTCATCTTGCGTTCGACCGGCGTCATCTTGACGACAGCGAACACCCCTTGCGTCTTCTCTGTTTCTGATAACAGATCGGCGACATGGTCGGACAGTTCGAGCACCAGCATCTCATCTAGACGCCATGAACTTTTCGGACGATAGGATTCGCCCATAATCAATTGGACGAGTCGTCCGGCCCGGATCGCTTCGTCGACCAAGTGTTCACCTTCAACTAAAAATTGCCCAGACTCTTGTCTGCCTTTTTTCGTCATCAAGCGCTTCAAACGCTTAATCGTCTCGCTTTTCGTAGACGTGATTTTCGTCATATTATCCCTCTTTCAACCATTGAACCGTTTCGTTATCCAACCGCTTGGTGAGCGCCACGACTAAATCGATGGCCGCTTCATAATCGGCTTTATGGATGATTGACACGTTCGTATGCAAATAACGGACTGGAACCGTGAGCGCGACAGCCGGCATCCCGACTCCTGATAAATGGAACCGTCCGGCGTCGGTGCCGCCGCCCGGTGTCAAATCTAACTGATACTTAATGTCTTCTGCTTTCGCGACTTCGACGATCAAGTCGATGAGGCGCGGGTTCGTGACAGTCGTCGCATCAAAGAAGATGACTTGAACGCCTTCACCAAGTTTTGACAAACCTTCTGCCGGTGTCATACCTGGCGTATCACCTGGGATACCCGTATCCACGGCAATCGCGACGTCCGGTTTAATCAAGTTTGCCGCTGTGACGGCTCCACGCAATCCGACTTCCTCTTGAACCGTGGCCCCCGAGAAGACGGTTCCGGGCGCATCATTTTTCAGACGTTTGGCCGCTTCAATCGCGATCGCACATCCGATTCGGTTATCCCATGCCTTCGCCATCAAGAAGTCTTCATTTTTCATGACCGTGAACTCGCAATGCGGCACGACCGTGTCACCTGGACGGATTCCCCACTCGGCGACTTGTTCTTTTGACGTCGCTCCGATATCTAAGAACATGTCTTTGATCTCGACCGGTTTTTTACGAGCTTCGGCTGGAAGGACATGCGGTGGCTTCGCACCGATCACGCCTGGGATTTTCTCTCCAGAGCGTGTGACGACGTCCATGCGTTGAGCGAGCAATACTTGGTTCCACCAGCCACCGAGTGCTTGGAAGCGCAGGAAACCACTATCTTCGATGCGTGTGACCATAAAGCCGACTTCGTCCATATGACCGGCAATCATGACACGCGGTCCCTCACCGTTCCCTGTCACACGGCCGAACAGACTACCGAGACCATCCTGTTCGAACGCCTCGACGTGGGGCTCGAGATACTCGCGCATGAGTGAACGGACTTCCCCTTCGTTTCCCGGAACGCCAGTCGCATCCGTCAGTCGTTTTAGCATATGTAAAGTTTCATTCATCTCGTATCGCTCCCTTTCGACTCCATTAGTAGCCTTGATTTTGTCGCTCATGGTTGACTTCATTCTTCGATACATACGCCGTCAGAATCAATTTCTCGTTGAAACCTAGCGTATAGCCTAGTTCGAGATATGCCGCCATCAGCGTCTCGTACATCGCTTCTGTCTTCGACAAACCAAAATTCGTCACTTTTCGAAAGATATCTAAAAAAGCATCAGTCGCGTCAAGATACGAGCTTCCTGCCGGGAACGACTCCCGTTCGTATCCGAGGGCGAGTCCGAGTGACAGTAAGAAATGGATACCGTCAACGTACTCTTCTAAGATCACGTCTTGAGGCGACGGGCCTTTCGTTGACCAAAATTTAAAACTTCGGGTCTCATTGGCGAGTTCACCGAGTTCGACGAGTAAAGCGAGTAGCCGTTCATCGAATTGGTTGCCGGATAGTTGATGTTCTTGTTTGATCCGCTCATCTAATTCACGTTGCCGATCAAATAATGTTGTCCAGTTCACCGGTTGCTCCTCCTATTCTCCACTTAAAGCAGTACTAAAATCATTAAAGACCAGCCCACTGCTAAAATCAATACTTGTATTTGCATGCTTTTTGGGGCATGAACCGTCTTTTGGCGTGTCAAATGAAGTCCAAACAACGCTCCAATGGCTCCTCCGGCATAGGCGTATAGCACGTTGAACTTCCCTTCACCGTGCGTATACTGCTTCGCCTGAAAATACGTATAGACGTTTAAAGCGATGAGCGCCAACGCGACGATGGCCAAGATAGATTGATCCATAGCGTGTCCTCCTTATCTTCATCTTAAGAAATTTACGAGAAAAAAGAAAGCGCCGAGATAGAGTCTCGGCGCTTTCGATTGAACGATTACGCGTTCAATTTTGATTTAGCTGTGTTAGCGAGTGAAGCGAACGCTTGTGCATCCGATACTGCAAGCTCAGCAAGCATCTTACGGTTGATGTCGATCCCTGCAAGCTTGAGTCCGTGCATCATACGGCTGTATGAAAGACCGTTGATACGTGCTGCCGCGTTGATACGTGTGATCCAAATACGACGGAAATCACGTTTCTTTTGACGACGGTCACGGTATGCGTACATGAGTGACTTCATGACCTGTTGTTTTGCTACTTTAAATAGAATATGTTTCGAGCCATAATAACCTTTGGCAAGTTTGATTTGCTTTTTACGACGTTGACGAGTCGTATAACCGCCTTTTACGCGTGGCATATAGTTTCCCTCCTAAATTCCTTCTGTATTACTTCGCAATCATGTTGCGAATACGTTTGTAGTCTCCAGCTGATACGATAGCACCTTTACGGAGCTTACGTTTCGCTTTCGTCGATTTGTTACCGAACAAGTGACTTGTGAAAGCGTGTGAACGTTTGAGTTTACCTGATCCTGTACGTTTAAAACGTTTAGAAGCACCGCGGTGCGATTTCATTTTCGGCATGAGTATTTCCTCCCCACTATGACTCGATGATTAATCTTCTTTCTTCGGAGCCAGCACTAAGAACATGCTGCGTCCTTCCATCTTCGGCTTTTGTTCAACTATTGCCAAGTCGGCACATTCCGCCGCCAATTTTTCCATAACACGTCTGCCGATTTCCGAGTGTGTGATGGCACGTCCGCGGAAACGGATCGACGCCTTCACTTTGTTTCCATTTTCAAGGAACTTGCGAGCGTTACGCAATTTGGTTTGGAAATCGTTGTCCTCGATTGTAGGACTGAGACGTACTTCTTTCAATTGGATGACTTTTTGGTTTTTACGCGCTTCTTTCTCTTTTTTCTGGAGTTCGAAACGGTATTTACCGTAGTCCATAATTTTAGCGACCGGTGGGTTTGCTTTGTCAGCGACCAAGACGAGGTCAAGTTCAGCTTCTTCCGCCAAGCGTAATGCTTCACTACGCGATTGTACACCGAGTTGTGCACCGTCCGCTCCAATAAGACGAAGTTCACGGGCACGAATGTTTTCGTTGATAAAGAGCTCTTTGCTAATGGTTAGCACCTCCATCGTGCGATTGCACGAGTTTTAGATTTTTAAATAAGACAACATAGTAATAGTAACAAAAAAAGCGTCGGCAGTTTCCCGCCCACACATCATTGCGTACTCAGAACGGCAAGACACCGAAACTGAATTACGTACATGATGGACCTGACCGAACCGATTCGGACGAGGTGAGAAGCGGGCGCTTCTGCTTTGTTGTATTTACTCACTAAGTCATCTTAACACTAGCAGAAAAAGATGTCAAGAATTCGCGCATGAATAATTGATAGCTCGCACTTTTATGATAATAACAGTCATTCCGTCGTTTCGCAATACCTTTTCAAAGGGAATAAAATAAAAAAGGAGGCGATGAGGATGAACTGGAGAAAAGACGTGAAACAAGATCACGATTATCATGATCAAATCAAACATATCGTCCAAGAAACGATGCGTCACCATGAAGTGAACGACGCCAAACTTGAAGCTGTATTGACCGATCTGCTTGAAGAGATGAACCGCATCACGTTGAAGATCGTCGATGACCATGAGTCTGCTCGGGACTATATCCATAAACGTTGGTATTAAAAAGCAGAGCCTTCGCTCTCAGCTTGTTGACTAACATGATTGATATCGCTCGTCCTTCCGGCGCCCACGCTTTCCGCAGGCAATCCCGGAGCCGCATCGCGACTCACGTCGCTGCTGGGTCTCCGTCGGATTGCTTTCCTGCGGGAGTCGGGGCGTCGTCGGACGAGCAACGCAAACGGTCGCCATCTGGCGGCCGTTTACATAGCATTTCTTCAATTTTATGTCGGGCAGAGCGCCTCGAAGTCTTCGCACATAAAAAAAGACGAACCAGATTGCTTTTAGCGACCTGGTTCGTCAACAGCCTGAGAGCCTTCGCTCTGCTTTTTCGTTTAGTTCGTCAACGACTTGAAGAAATTACTGAGCGACTCAAACAGCCGCGCAAAGAAACCTTGCACTTCTTTCGTCTCTAGAAACGCCTGCACGTCTTGGCCCGTTCCTTTTAACCCATCACTGATCGCTGTCCAATCCAAGTTGGCTTGCTGCATGTTCTCGAACAACGTCGTCAGCTGGTTCAATTGCGTATCTGACAATTGAACGTTGTTTTGATTCAACACTTGAATGACGATATCACGAATTTCAATATTCGTCTCGGGCATTTGATTCGCGATTTCCGCTTTGATCTCATTCATCAGCCCGGCCACATCTTCTTGACCGACCGTCTTCCCGATTTCTGACGTGACCGCAAGTTCTTCTTGCGCGAGATTTTTACGTTCCTCGGTCAGTTGAATCCCGGTCTCGTCAGCCGTCTGGTCGTACGCCTTCATAATACCTGTCAACGCAGACGTCCCGGTCACACGGATCGGGGACGTGATGTAAATATCAGCGTCAGTGACCCCGGCCGTGACGAGCGCGTTCGCATACATATCTTCCGTCACCCACGTGACGTTCTCGGTTTGAATATCAAGACCTGTCCCCTCAGTCAGCTTGATGCGGGCCGATGAGTACATGCCGCCGCCACGTTGTGCCTGGGGTACGGCGTCACCTAAATACTTCTCTTCGTCAGCTGCAGTCGTGATAATCGGTTCGATTCCTGCCGGCGCTTCGACACGCTCGAGCACCCAGTCTCGCTGCTCTGCTGATAATGTCTCCCCGAGGGTGACGATTGTATCGTCGACGATCGCTTCGGCGTTTACTTTAGGAATCATGCTAGTCGAGACGACCGTCCCGATCGTCAGCGCGATAATTGGTTTCATATAATTCAAACTGAATCACTCCTTTCTTCTACCATACGTGTTCTTTCATACATTGCGCATCCGTCTCTGGACCGAAAAGAAGACCACCCTTCCGTTGAAGGATGGCCTGCCTTTACCGTGAACGATTCGCGATTTCTTCAGTGAGGGACGTCAAGAACTCATCAAGCGTTGCCGACACTTGTTCTTGTTGACCGTAGCGACGGATGTTGACCGAACGCTCATCACGTTCTTTATCACCGAGTACGAGCGTCATCGGAATCTTCTTCATCTGTGCTTCACGGATCTTATAGCCTAACTTCTCATCCCGAAGGTCTGTCTCGACACGGACACCACGTGATAACAGTTTTGCTTTCACTTCGGCCACATAAGCATCATGGACGTGAGACACCGGGATCAATTTGACTTGGACTGGCGCGAGCCATGTCGGGAAGGCACCTTTGTACTCTTCGATCAAGTAGGCGACGAACCGTTCCATCGTCGACACGACACCGCGGTGGAGGACGATTGGACGATGATCTTTGCCGTCAGGACCTGTATACGTCAAATCGAAACGCTCTGGAAGCAAGAAGTCGAGTTGGACTGTCGACAGCGTCTCTTCTTTCCCGAGCGCTGTCCGGACTTGGACATCGAGTTTCGGTCCGTAAAACGCCGCTTCGCCATCCGCTTCGAAGTATGGAAGGCCGAGTTCGTCCATCGTTTCTTTCAATTGACGCTGTGCCGATTCCCAGATCGCATCGTTGTCGAAGTATTTCTCTTTATCGGCCGGGTCGCGATAAGACAGGCGGAACCGATAATCTTTAATCCCGAAGTCGGCATACACTTCTTGGATCAAGTGAACGATATCTTTAAACTCTTGCTTCATCTGCTCCGGTGTCACGAACGTGTGTCCATCGTTCAATACCATGTAACGGACACGTTGTAGACCTGTCAAAGCACCTGACATCTCATAGCGGTGCATGCCGCCAAGTTCGGCGATACGGAGCGGCAACTCACGGTATGAGCGCGGCTCATGCTTATAGATCGTCATATGGTGCGGACAGTTCATCGGGCGCAAGACGAGCTCTTCGTTATCCATCTCCATTTTCGGGAACATGTCGTCTTGATAGTGATCCCAGTGACCTGACGTCTTGTACAAATCGACCGAACCGAGCACCGGCGTATAGACATGCTGATAGCCGAGTTCGAGCTCTTTGTCGACGATGTAACGCTCGACCGTGCGACGAATCGAGGCACCTTTCGGGAGCCACATCGGCAAGCCTTGGCCGACTTCTTGCGAGACGAAGAACAAATCAAGTTCTTTCCCGAGTTTACGATGGTCGCGTTCTTTCGCTTCTTCAAGCAGACGCAAATGCTCGGCGAGCTGTTCTTTCGTCGCCCACGCCGTACCGTAAATCCGTTGCAACATCTTGTTGTCAGAATCTCCGCGCCAGTAAGCACCGGCGACGCTCATCAATTTAAAGACTTTCAATTTCGACGTCGACGGGACGTGCGGTCCCCGGCAAAGGTCAAAAAAGTCACCTTGATGGTAAATTGTAAGTGTCTCACTTGCCGGGATATCTTCGATCAACTCGACTTTGAGCGGGTCGCCGAGCTGTTTGTAACGCTCGAGCGCTTCGTCGCGCGTGACGACTTCACGTGTGATGTCGAGGTTTTCGTCGACGATCCGTTTCATCATCTTCTCGATTTCCGGCAAATCTTCTTCATTGATACGACGGTCCATCTCGATATCGTAATAGAACCCGTTCTCAATCGTCGGTCCGATGCCGAAATGAATCGTCCCCTCTTCGCCGTACAACCGCTTGATCGCTTGAGCCATCAAGTGAGCAGATGAATGGCGCATCAAGTCGAGGCCTGCCTCCGAGTCCGGCATGACGAGCTCGATTTGACCGTCGCGCTCGATCGGACGACGATAATCGATCAGTTCGCCATCGATTTTTGCGGCGATGGCTTTCTTACGAAGTCCCGGGCTAATCGAACCGGCTACTTCTTCTGCTGTGATACCAGCTTCAAACGCTTTGACTGCCCCATCTGGAAATGTCAATTGAATCATGTGTCTACTTCCCCTCTCTATTTGAAAAAAATAAAAAAAGCCCATCCCTATGAAAGGGACGAGCTTTGATTCTCGTGGTACCACCCTCGTTCCCAAGCTGTAAGCTTGGCTCGAACACACGATAACGAGTGTGAATCGCCGCACGATTGACCCGTGCGGTGCTCCGAGGGAGTAAGTCGATCGGCGTGTTTAGGAAGCTCTCACCATTCTTCCTTCGCTTTGAAACCCGTGACGATGTCTCGTATCCTCTTCTATGCATCAGTTATATGGTTATTAGTATAGTCAACTCGTTCGAGAAATACAATCCTTTACCGGCGACGATTTTCGCCTTTCAGTTCGATCTGTGTCGTTGTCGTCGAGATCCGTTGCATGAGCCGCTGCGCTTTCATCTTGTTTTGCGGCGATCCGTCAATCGAGAAGTGCGTCTCGAGCTCTTCGCTACTGAAGTTTGAGCTGTAGAGCGTCGGCAGACGATGCATCATGCGGTACTGCAAAATGATCCCGAACAGTTCGTCTCGTACCCACGGGCTGATCGCCTCGGCGCCGATATCATCAATCAACAAAATCGGCACGTGCTGGAACGAGGTCAAAAATGAATCGAACGAATCGGTACGAATTTTACGTTTCGCTTCCGAGACGAATCCTGGAGCGTGGACTAAAATCGTCTCGATGTCGGCGACTTTGAGTTCGTTGGCGATCGCGGCGAGCAAGTACGTCTTCCCGACCCCGAAACTGCCGTACAAGTAAAGACCGTTCACTTTTTGACGCGTCTTCATCCCCGAGACGAATCGCATCGCCTCACGGAGTGCGATCTTTCGGGCATCGTCCGAATAATCAAACGATTGAAAGCTCGCTTCCCGCACTTCTTCCGGTAAAAATAAGCTCTTGAACTTTCGATCCATCTCTTTTTGACGTCTCGCCTGGCGGTGAGCGACCGTCTCTTCATAGCGGATCGCAATTTGACCGAGATCGACATAAAGGACCGGCTGATGCCCGGGGATGACGGCTTGTTCATCGACAAGTTTCTTCCCGTCCATCTGCTCGGCATATTCGCTCAGTTTCGTAAATCCGACTTCAATCGCCGTCTCGTCGAGTTCTGGATGCGCCTTTAAAAATGTAATGACACCAGGGTGCTCGAGAGTTCGTCTGCGAATCGACTCGTACGCTTCCCGCACTTCTTTACGATTCATCATCTGGGCGAGCGTCTGATTGATCCGTTCCATGTCGCTCATCCTTTCTCTTTCAGTTCATTCAACAATTTGACGAGTTCCGCGTCATCTGGCACTGATGATTCGAGCGCCTCTTTTCGCTTCTGATCGTAAGACCGTTGCTCTTTCGCATCGTCTTCGAGCCATTTCGGTAATTCGGTCTTGTCTTTCCGACGCGAGCCGACCGTCGTACGCTGGACGTTTTCACGTTTTTGTTGCTTCTTCTCGATCAACGCGTCTTGCGTCGCTTCACGTTCTAACGCGTCACCCGCGTGCAAATAGCCCGCCGTCTTCCAACTCGTGGCGATGCGCATCACGTAATTCTCGCTGAGCCGCGTCTGTTTCTTCACTTCGATACAATAATAGAACAGCGCGTTGATCACACCTGGTGCGAGACCGAGTGTATCGACCATCTCGATGATGAGCTGTTCGTCACTTTTCGAGAGTTGTGGCGTCTTCCGAAGCGTCGATACGTACTGGTGCGGGTGCGCTTCCTCCATGACCGTTGTGTCATGCAAATCGCCGACCTCCGCCTGCTCCGTCTCGTCCGACTTCACTTTTCGATGTCGCGTCTGTTTTTTCTTCAATTGTAATACCATCTGCCGGCAACCATCACGCTTCTCTTGTTCGCTGAGCGGTAAGTATGCTTCGTGAACGAAATACTCTTTTAGCATCTCGGCCATCGTCTCTTCATCAATTTGCGACACGTACGCGAGTTTTGTGATCGTCTCGTCTAACTTCTTCGTGAAGAAGCCGATTGGGAAGTTTGCCAGTTTTTTGACGATATCCATATCGAACGTATAGTTGATCTCAATCTTGGCGCGGTCCGGCTTCTCATAATTTTTTTGCGTGAACGCCATATGGTTGACCCCTTTGACGTCGAACACTTCGTTAAAGTCTTTCGTCACTTCGACGATGCCTGCCGGTAACGGATCGATGGTGAACCGTCCTTGCAACTGCTTGAATCGGACCTCTCCTACTTTATAGAAGAGAAAACTCGATAACAGCCCATCGTTTAGGAACGTGTGGGGCGCAAGCGGGACTCTCAGTTGATAGACGTATTGGGTGAGTCGCGCGTCTTTCGTCTTGTACGTCCGAACGAGGCCGATTGCCTCGAGCCGGAATAGACTGTCCGACAGTTCGTTAATCGAATAATCGAGCATTTCACACAAGGCGCTATGTGACATGTAGTTCGACTTCATTTTGCCCGGCTTCAATTCACTCCAAAGCGTTTGATACAAGGCGAGCGCCTTCACGCCGATGACGGGTTGATATAAATGATAAAGTGACTGATAAGACTCGCGATCAATGAGCCCAGTGCTCATGATCAATAGCTCATCAGTCCCGTAAAGAATCCGTTCTTTTTCCATAACGTTTCTCCCCTGAAAAAAGACGACCAGAAGGCCGCCCCTTTAGTTGGTCGATTTTTCTTGCTTCATTAATTCCTCTAACTCTTTAAAGAACACAGAGATGTCTTTAAACTGTCGATAGACTGATGCGAAGCGGACGTACGCCACTTCGTCGACGCGGGCCAGTTCGTTCATGACGAGTTCGCCGACTTGTTCACTCGGGATCTCGGACTGGCCGAGCGCCCGTAACTGTTGTTCGACTTTCGTGACCACACCTTCGAGTTGCTCGAGTGTGACCGGTCGTTTCTCACAGGCGCGAATGATCCCGCGCAGAACTTTCTCTCGACTGAACTCTTCGCGGTTCCCGTCTTTTTTGACGATGATGAGCGGCGTTTGTTCAACCGTTTCAAACGTCGTGAAGCGATAGCCGCACTTTTCACATTCGCGACGGCGTCGAATCGAATAATAATCTTGGACTGGTCGGGAGTCGAGCACCCTCGTTCCGTTATGATCACATTTAGGACAACGCATGCTCAGCCCTCCTTATCGTTCGACAGATTGATTCCCGATGGCACGGAGTGGGAACTTATTTTGTAAAGCATCATAATACGAAGCGACAACTTGTTTCAGGTCAGGACCGAGCATTTGTTCACGATTCATCGTGAAATCGACGGCGGTCCGCCCTCCGTCCACTTGAACGACTGTGGCCAACGCGTCCCAACCGTCACCGTAAAAGGCGAGCTCGCCTCGCTCGGCGTCGATTCGGCGCACCGTCTGCCCTTCCGTTTTAATTCGTTCATCTAACCATGTCAGGACTGCGTTCGGCGACGTCGCGAAATAGCGCGTGCGCAACGCCTCATTTTTATGCGTATCATCCGTTTGGATATGTGTTTGAAACTTGTCTAGTAATCCCATTGTCCACCTCGGCACCTAATTTATATACGTTAAGCATATCAAAATTAACGACTTAACAAAACAATTAAAAGGGCTGGCCGAAAATCGGCCAGCCTCAAAAGGTCAATCGGATTATTTGCTGATCTCCACTTGTGCTTCTGGAACACGAATCGGTCCCATACCGCGATCAAGTTTGACGTCTTCGCGAACTTTCGCTTCTAAGCCTTCAGCAATGTATTGTGAAGCTGTCGCTGGATCGATCCGGTCCCCACATGTGAACACATCGACTGATGCGTAACCATGCTCTGGGAAACTGTGAATCGTTAAATGTGATTCTGAAATGATAACGACCCCACTCACACCATGCGGCGCGAATTTGTGGAAAGCGACTTCGCGGACTTCAGCGCCCGAGCGAAGTGCTGCATCGACGAACAAGCGCTCGATGTAGTCGATATCGTTCAATTTGTCGGGATTGCACTCCCAAAGTTCTGTAATAATGTGACGTCCCATAGTATCCATATTAGTGGATCCCCCTTTACATCAATGGTCTCAAAGTAGTTGATGATCACTCACTTTGTGCCTGAATCGCCCACAACCACGGGGGCAAGTTAGTCCTAAGAGGTCCTAACCCTTTAAGTTGCGTTTGTCAGACCAATTGAAGTTCACGAGATTGAGTGTATCTCGTTTAGGACGTCGATACAAGCTATTTGTTTGAATTCGTCAAAATATTTTTGACGAAATATATTTTTCTCAAGCGTGCGTTTCTTGTTGGCCGATTTGAAGGTAGCTCGCCACCATATCCAAAAGATCGACGACGCGGCACGAATAGCCCCATTCGTTGTCATACCAAGCGAGCACTTTGACGTGGTTGCCGCCGAGCACCATCGTCGAATCCGCATCGATAATCGAGGAGCGCTCGTCTCCATTAAAGTCGATTGAGACGAGCGGTTCGTTCGAGACACCGAGAATTCCGGTCATTTCTCCGTAAGCGGCCCGTTCGAACGTTTCGTTCACTTCGGCGGCCGTGACATCACGACGCAGCTCGACGACGAGATCGACGAGCGAGACGTTCGGCGTCGGGACGCGGAGCGCCATCCCGTTCAACTTGCCTCGCAGCTCGGGAAGCACAAGGCCAATCGCCTTGGCTGCCCCGGTCGACGTCGGTATAATCGAGCCACCACAAGCCCGGGCCCGGCGTAAATCTTTATGTGGATTGTCGATATTGTTCTGGTCGTTCGTGTAGGCGTGTACGGTCGTGACAAGTCCTGTCTCGATGCCGAACGTCGAATCGAGCACTTTGACGACAGGTCCGAGGCAGTTCGTCGTACAAGAGGCGTTTGAGATGATATGGTCTTGCTCCGGCATATACTCGCGATCATTGACCCCCATCACAATCGTCCGTAAGTCGCCTTTTCCCGGCGCCGTCAAAATGACTTTCTGCGCCCCGGCCGTCAAATGCTTGCGCGCCCCGACGTCCGAATTGAATTTCCCCGTCGCCTCAACGACGATCTCGACATCTAGTTCTTTCCATGGTAATCGTTCCGGATCACGCTCTGCGATTAACCGAATCTGTTTCCCGTCGACAACGAGCATATCCCCATGCGCCCGAACAGTGAGCTCAAACGGCCCATGGACCGTATCGTGCTTGATTAAGTGAGCAAGCGTCTCCGCCGGATAACTCGCATTGATCGCCACGACGTCGTGACGCCCTTCAATCATCAATTTACGAAACACCATTCTCCCGATTCGTCCAAACCCGTTGATTGCAACTTTCGTCCCCATTCCAGTTCCCCCTTTTTTCTGCGTTACGACACCATTATAACGGAAAAATGGAAGCGTTTTCACTATGTATCGTCACATTTTTATCACTTTTTTACAGTTTCGTTTTTGAAAAAGAGGGAAATTTGGTGTAGAGCTTTGGAAAGGAGCTACGTTATATGTTTGATTGGACAGACTTAGACCAATTTGTCATCTCGTTTTTTATCATCTTACCGATTGTGACAATTATCCATCAATTCGGTCATTTCTTTTTTGCGAAATTATTCGGGGGATCACTAGATATGGAGATCGGGACCGGGAAGAAACTATTCAAGGTCGGGCGCATGCAGTTTAACCGCGTCTACTTCTATGACGCCTGGTGCCAATTCTCAGACTTGAAATACAGTAATCGCTTGACGAGGAGTATCGTCTACGCGGGCGGATCGATCTTCAATCTATCGAGTATCTTGATTGTGAACGGGTTTATCCTGACACGGGAGATTGAACCGACCCTCTACACGTATCAGTTCGCCTATTTCTCGTTTTACTATGTGTTCTTCTCGCTCTATCCGATCTATTACTCGAACGGACATCCAAGCGACGGGCGCGCCATTTTCGACACATGGAAAAAAGGGGGACCGGACTCAGACCCGCTCAACTGAACAAAAAAAGAAGGCGTCAGTCGCCTTCTTTTTTCATGTCTTGAAATTGTTCGACGAGACGCGTCACTTGGGGCAACAAGTCCCCGAGCGCCCCGTTGTTGTTGATTAAAAAGTCAGCGTGATGCTTCTTTTCTTCAATCGGCATTTGCGAGTGGATCCTTGCGAGCGCTTCTTCTTTCGTCAAGCCGTTACGCTCCATGAGACGCATCAACTGCATCTCTTCCCGGCAATAGACGACGACCGTATAATCGACGAGGTCACGCATCGTCCCTTCGAACAAGAGCGGGATGTCAAAGATGACGACAGCTTCCCCTGCTGCCGCAAAGATCTGCATCTGCTCCTGCATCTCTTCCCGGATCGCCGGATGCATGAGCTGATTCAACAATTTCCGCTTCGCTTCATCATGGAAGATCTCTCGCCCGAGCGCCGGCCGGTTCAACTGCTCACCTTCAAAACAGCGCGGAAACGCTTCTCGGACAGCAGAGTAAGCTTTACCTTCAGGGTCGACGACGGTACGGGCAATCTTGTCGGCATCGATAATCGGGATCCCTTGTTGTCGGAATAGGCGGGACACCGTCGACTTCCCTGTCGCGATGCCGCCTGTCAAACCAATTTTCAACATTGTGTCCACCTCTTACTGTTGGCAGTGCGGACAGTAATGCGTCCCTCGTCCGCCTAGTTTCATCTTTTCAATCGGCCGGCCGCAATTGTTACACGGTTCACCGGTCTGTCCGTAGACGTAGAGCGTCTCTTGAAACGTTCCGGCCGCCCCGTCCGGATTCGTATAGCTGCGGATCGTACTTCCGCCCCGCTCGATCGCTTCTAATAACACGGCGACCGCTTCTTGACGGACGGTCTCAACTTCAGTGAGTGAAAGCGAGGCTGCTGGCCGGGTCGGATGAATCCGTGCCCGGAACAACGTCTCGTCGACATAAATATTGCCGAGACCGACAAAAATCGATTGATCGAGCAACGCCGTCTTGATTGCTCTCACGTTCATGCGTTTCAGACGGGCGTGCAACGTTTCGGCCGTCACTTCAGGGTCGAACGGCTCGAGCGCGAGCAGCGACAGCGGCGGCGTCACGAACAACTCGTCGTTCGTCCGAAGTTCCATCGTGCCGAACTTCCTGACGTCGTTATAGTGCAGGCTCGTACCGTCGGTGAACGTGAAGACGACGTGCGTATGCTTGACCGGATCGACGACTTCGCTGTGCGGAAAGAATTTCCCTTCCATCCGTAAATGGGAGACGAGGTAGCCGTTCGTCAATTTAAATAAAATGAACTTGCCGCGCCGCTCGACGTCGACCATCGTCTCGCCGATCAACTGTTGTACCCACACGTCGGCCTCATGTCCGCGAATGATTTTCGCGTCGTGTACATTGACGTCTTGAATCGTTTTTCCGGAGACGAACGGTCGCAGTCGGCGACAGACCGTCTCTACTTCTGGTAATTCTGGCATATCGATTTCCTTCCTTTACTTTATTTCGTGTCGAACCACGTCTCACCGAACGAGCCGTCCGCCCGAAGCGGGACGTCGAGTGTGATCGTATGTTCCATCGCCTGCTTCACAAGTTTTTCAAGCGCGGACGTCTCAGCAAGCGGTCCTTCAAAGATGAGTTCATCGTGAACTTGAAGCAATAGTTTCGATTGCAGGCCCGATGCTCGAAGGGCCGTATCGACGTCGATCATCGCTTTTTTAATGATGTCCGCCGCCGTCCCTTGAATCGGCGTGTTGATAGCCGTCCGTTCGGCAAAGCCGCGCAAGTTGAAGTTGCGGGAATGGATGTCCGGGATGTTACGGCGACGTTTGAGCATCGTCTCGACGTACCCATGTTCCCGCGCCCGCTCGATGGCGGCATCCATGAAGCGCTTCACGCCAGGGAACTGCTCGAAGTACGTGTCGATGAACGTCTGCGCTTCTTTCCGGCTGATCCCGAGGTTTTGCGACAATCCATAATCACTGATGCCATAGATGATCCCGAAGTTGACCGCCTTCGCTTGACGCCGCATGAGCGACGTCACTTCTTCTTTGGCGACACGGAACACGTTCGCCGCCGTCGACGTATGAATATCTTCGTCATTCAAAAATGCCTCGAGCATCTTCGCGTCTTGCGACATATGCGCCATGATCCGGAGCTCGATCTGCGAGTAGTCGACCGCATACAGCACCCAGCCCGGCTGACTTGCCGTAAACGCCTTACGGATTCGGCGTCCTTCCTCGAGTCGAATCGGGATGTTTTGCAAGTTCGGATTGACCGATGACAGTCGCCCTGTCTGTGTGAGCGTCTGCGTATAGCGTGTATGAATCTTCCCGTCCGCTTTGATGACTTTTTGCAAGCCCTCGACGTACGTCGACTGCAGTTTTCCGAGCTCACGGTAATGCATGATATGTTCGACGATCGGATGGAGCGGCGCTAGCTTCTCTAACACGTCGGCCGCCGTCGAGTATCCGGTTTTCGTCTTCTTCACGGGTGGGAGTGCCAACTTTTCAAACAAGATGACGCCAAGCTGTTTCGGCGAATTGATATTGAATGTTTCGCCGGCCAACCCGTGAATTTCTGTCTCGAGCTGATCGAGCCGGTCCCTGAGATCGGTTTCCATCGCTTGAAGCGTCGCCACGTCGACGTGAATCCCGGCCCACTCCATTTCCGCGAGCACCGAGGCAAGCGGACGTTCTAAATCTTGATAAAGTGACGTCTGCTCATTTTGATCGATCTCCGGAATGACTTTCGCGAACAACGTGAAGATGGCCATCGCCTTCTCGCCGAGATGCTGGTCGAGCACCGCTTGTTCCGGCACGTGCAGTTTCGCCCCTTTCCCGTAGACGGCCTCGTCTTCAGGCAACGCGTAATCGAAGTGCGCGGCGATCGAATCGAGCGTCGTTCCGCCCGACAAGTTGAGCAAATAACCGGCGACGAGCAAGTCTTCGTAGCCGCGAAGTGTCAATTCGTTCCGTTTCAATTGAATGATCGTCTGTTTGGCATCCAAACAGATCGTTTTCCGGGTCTCGTCCGCTAGCCACACCTTCACGTCCGGTACGTCTAACAACGACATATCCCCGACGGTCACACCGACTTTCGACGCGATTGCCACACCGATGATGTCGTCTTCGAAATAGTCGTCTCGCAGCTGTTCGAGAAACAGGACGGCTTCTGTCAAATCTTGCTGTTCGATGCCGACGTGCGTCACGTCTCGCGCTTCTGCCGCCTCTTCCGTCGTCGCATCGGTGTTCAGCTTACTGACCAGTGATTTGAACTGAAGGCTCATGAACAACGGTTTGACTTTTGCTGCGTCATACGGGTGGAACCGTAAGTCGTCCACACCGACGTCGATCGGGACGTCCGTATGGATCGTCGCGAGTTGTTTTGACATCCGGGCTTCCTGCTCGTTCGCCTCGACTTTTTCTTTTTGCTTCCCTTTTAACTCATGTGTATGTTCATACAGCCCTTCGACCGAGCCGTAATTTGACAGCAACTTGAGCGCCGTCTTCTCGCCGACACCCGGAATTCCCGGTATGTTATCGGATTTATCGCCCATCAGCCCTTTGAGATCGATCATTTGGCGAGGTGCCAAGCCCTCGTAACGTTCGTGGAACGCCGCCTCGTCCATCGTCTCGACGTCAGTGATGCCACGTTTTGTTAAGTAGACGGTGACCCGCTGATCAATCAGTTGAAGTAAATCTTTATCACCCGTGACGACCGTGACTTGTTCGAACGCCTCGTTTTTCGACAGCGTCCCGATTATGTCATCAGCCTCATATTGATCGAGTTCGAGCACTTTGATCCCGAACGCCTCACACAGTTCACGAACGATCGGGAACTGTTCGCGGAGCTCACCTGGTGTTTTCTGCCGCCCGCCTTTATAGTCCGCATATGTATCGTGGCGGAACGTCTTCTTCGACGCATCAAACGCGACCGCGAAATGCGTCGGTTGCTCGTCTTCCATCAACTTTAAAAGCATCATCGTGAATCCATACACCGCGTTCGTGTTTCGTCCCGATGCATCCGTCATCGGAGGCAACGCGAAAAACGCACGATACGTCAGTGAGTTTCCATCGAGAAGCAGTAATTTATTCATCGTCCAACCTCCATTCTCTTCTGTATCCATCATATCATACGGGCACATGCGTTCGAAAAAAAAGACCCTTTTCTAGTTACTAGAAAAGGGTCAATCTTCTCGACCGAGTGGAGATGAGCACCGGCCGGGATACGAGATGATGAAGAGGTCTCATCAATAGAGTAGCATCTGTTTGTAAAGGTCGTGTGAACGCGACATAAATTCCTTGTTAAGCGAGCGGGAATTCGATTGTGAACGTCGTCCCTTCATCTTCGACGCTGTCGACATGGATCGTCGCATGATGAAGATCGACGATGTGCTTGACGATGGCGAGGCCAAGGCCGGTCCCTCCAGAATTCCGGCTCCGGGCCTTGTCGACCCGGTAAAACCGTTCGAATATGCGGCTCACTTCTTTTGGAGCGATACCGATCCCGTCGTCTTTGACGCTCAAGCGCGCTGTCGTCTCCCGCTTCTCGACCGTAATCTCGACCCGGCTACCTTCAGGCGAATAGTTGATCGCGTTCGCAACGAGGTTCAAGATGACTTGCTTGATCCGGTTCAAGTCCGCTTGCAGGACGACGCTACCTTCGTGACGCGCTTCAAGATGGATTGATTTTTGCTCCGCCTTCTGGCTTAAGACGAGACACACTTCTTCGACGAGCTGATTGAGTTGGACAGGTGTGAACTCCAAATGGAAATTTTCCTGTTCGAGCCGCGACAGTTCGAGTAAGTCCTCGACGAGCATTTGCATGCGTGTCGCTTCTTTTTGGATGATATCCAAAAATTGATCGCGCAACTCGGGCACTTCTTTCGCCCCGTCGAGTAACGTCTCACTGAAGCCTCTGATCGAAGTGAGCGGCGTCTTCAATTCATGGCTCACGTTCGCGACGAAATCTTTCCGCATTTTCTCAAGCCGTTTCAGTTCGGAGATGTCGTTAAACAATAGCGTCGTCCCGCGCAGCATGCCGGTATCGCTAAAGATCGGGGCAGCTGACACCATATACGTCTTTTGGTTGAACCCGATTCGAATTGATAGCTGGCGACGGTGCGGCTCTTCTGTCAAATAGACGTCCTCGATCAACGTCTCGACGTCCGGACTCGGTAAAATGCCATGGTAAAACTGGCCGATCATCAAATCGTCGTATTGGAACATATCCCGGTACGACCGGTTGACGAGCGTGACGATACCGCGTTCATCGACGAGCAACAGACCGGCTCCCATATACTCGATCAGTGACTCGAGCCTTGCCCGCTGCACCGACTCCCCGAGCGAGATCGTCTCTAAGTTACGGGCGAGGACGTTGATCGACCCGGCCAGACTTCCCGTCTCTTCATCGTTGCGCAGTTCATACACACGGGCCCGGTAATTCCCGTCGGCGAGTTCGCGTAACACGATCGTCGCCTCATCGATTGGCCGGATGAACTGGTTCGTCAAATTGTGGAGGACGAATAGAATCAGGAAAAATGAGAAGAACAATGCGAGCGCGACCGTCAGCCAAATCCGGTTGTAGACACCTTCCAAATCAGAAATATAGCGGATGAAGCTAAGGTAGACCGTTTCACCAGTCGATAGTTCAATCGGTTTCGTGAACTGGATCAAATCGTCGCGTGTCGCGTTGCCGAACGCACCGTTAACCGGAATCGTGTCGGCGTCAATCCGGTATTCGAACGTTCCGACGCGGAACGGCGTGCCGGCGATCACTTCCATCCGGCGGTTCAACAGCAAGATGTCGAAACTGCTCTCATCGTCGATTTGTCGAACGTAGTCACGAATCTGCTCAAGTTCACCCCCGTCCAAATACAAGGCGGCGAGTTGAGCGTCTTCTTTCAACCGGTCGCGCTCCGAGTCCAAATAGAAATCTTTGAACAGTTGACCGAGCACGATCCCGAGTGTCAGCAACACGCCCGTCACGAGCAGGATGAGTGTCGGCAAGAAACGCGAGCGATACGTCTTCATTCGGGCATCGGTTCTTCCATCTTATAACCGAGACCTCGGATCGTCTTGATGTACGTCGGTTTCTTCGTTACTGGCTCAATTTTCTCACGCAAATGACTAATATGGACGTCGACGATGCGCGTATCACCGACAAAATCATAGTTCCAAATGGCTGACAGCAGTTGATCACGCGTCAACACACGGCCTTTGTTTTTGGCGAGATAAGCCAGCAGTTCAAACTCTTTCGGCGTCAATTCGAGACGTTCGCCTTTTTTGAAAACCTCATAGTTCGAAGCGATGATTTTGACGTCTCCGATCTCGATGACGTCGGCGTCGACCGTCGTCGTTTCCTGTGGACCTGACCGGCGCAAAATCGCTTTGACCCGGGCCACGACTTCGCGCGGGCTGAACGGTTTCGTTAAATAGTCGTCAGCACCAAGTTCGAGACCGAGCACTTTATCGAACTCGTCGTCTTTCGCCGTCAACATTAAGATCGGCGTGTTCACTTTTTGTTGGCGCAGCCGTTTACATACTTCAAGTCCGTCCATCTCCGGCAACATCAAGTCGAGGATGATCAACACCGCGTCTTGTTTCTCGGCTAATTCAAGCCCCGCTTTTCCATCATGGGCCGTCTCGACCTCAAATCCGGCTTGTTCTAAATTAAATTTTAATAACGTCGCAATCGATACTTCGTCATCGACAACAATTACTTTATCGGCCACACTAGTTCCTCCTCGAATCTATCGGTTCAGTCGTTTACACTACCTATTTTACAAATCAATCCCACTCGCGACCAACTTCAAAGCAATTCTTTACAAAAACAAAACAAATCCACTGTCTATCTCCAGTTTAGCACGCTTGAAAGAAAAACGAATCCAACAAAAAAAGTCTAGCCTGCGACGTGAACTGAACCCTGAATGATAGACACTTGATAAAAAGTGCTCATTCAGGGTTTTTTGTGTGCGGTCGAATCGATATAATGAACCTATTCATTCAGACGGGGGAACGCATCCATGAGTAAAATCATCT